>CAZNMG010000440.1:0-3211 GCA_964574075.1 uncultured Owenweeksia sp. | reverse complement strand
GCAAAGCCGTTCCCAGAAACTGGTGCATCAAAAACGGTGGTTTTATAATACCCAGAGCCACTTCTACAGTTGTAACCACCAACAGGATAATAAATACCTTCCATATCCACCAGGTGCCTGCCGGGCTTTCGTGGTGTTCGCTGGGGAGATTAGGATTATGTGACATATCTGATATAGCTTTTTCGTATTTCTAAAATTAAACCAGGTAAAAGAAGGTAAACACAAATACCCACACGAGATCCACAAAGTGCCAGTACAATCCAACCTTCTCCACCATTTCATAGTGACCTCTGCGCTCATAGGTGCCCATTATCACATTTATGAAAATAATGAGGTTAATGATGACCCCCGAGAATACGTGGAAGCCGTGAAATCCGGTAACGAAGAAAAAGAAATCGGCAAAGAGCACATTACCATACTCGTTTTCCTTCAAATTTGCCCCTTGTATTACCTCGGCCTCTTCCATAAGTTCCAAAGAGGTGCTGCGTGGAATTACCTCGGCAGTTTTACCGGTATAACGCAGGGTAAGATCCTCGTTTTGCTCAAAAGCATAGCGCATGGCTTCCGTAGTAAAATGGGCATGAGAACCGTGGCTGGTTTCGCCAAGTATCATTTCATTCAGGGATACAATTTCCCCTTTAGGATTGGTGACATGAACCACCATACCATTATCGAGTTGAACGCCTCCCTTATCTCCAACGATAAAATGGTACCACTCCCAGGCTTGTGAACCCACAAAGAAAAGACCTCCTACAATGGTAAGCCCGAGCCACAGGATCACTCCTTTTTTGTTCATACTATGGCCGGCAACCACAGCCATTACCATGGTCACTGAACTGAGGATAAGGATAAAGGTCATCAGGGCTACATAGAGCAGCGGCTGCTCTCCCTCTACAAAGGGAAAGTGGGTAAAAACTTCTTCAGCTACCGGCCAGGTGGCCTCAAAACGGTAGCGATACATACCCATGGCTGTAAGAAACGCGGAAAAGGTAAGGGCATCTGACAGCAGGAAAAACCACATCATCAGTTTTCCATAACTGGCGCCAAATGGTTGCTTTCCCCCACCCCAAAGCGGGCCTCTGGTATTTTCAATTGTAGCTCCGTTAGCCATCTCTTAAAATTTTTGCAAGTTTAGTATCATTATCTAATAAAAACCAAAAAGCTGAATAAATAAATCCAAAGCACATCCAGAAAGTGCCAGTACAACGAAGCCATTTCGAGCCCTTCATGCTGGTGGCTGCTATAGGCCTTTTTGTAAGCCTGTCTCAAAGTTACCAATAGTACAATTAAACCTGATAAAATGTGCAACCAGTGCAGAAAACTGATCACGTATATCCAGGATATGGAAGTGGTGCTACCTTCTCCTGTAAAGTAGAGGCCGCGATCCATTAATGATGTCCAACCAAAAAACTGAAGAATGGCAAATGTGAACCCCAGAAGGGTGGTACACCAGAGTGCAATTTTTAACTTGCCCTGGTTATCCTTTTTTACGGCCCTGCGGGCCCATATCATTGCCAGGCTCGAAAGAATAATAGCTGCGGTTGCCAGGTAAAATTCGGTAGGCAGCGCAACCTGTAGCCATAGATTTTCGGCCAAAAGTGAGGAGCGACTTACTACATAGCCACTGGTAAGGCCGGCAAAGGTCATTACAATACTGGCAATCCCTATCCAGAGGAGTGGCTTACGTACTTTACTGCGCTGTTCGGAGGTAAGTTCACTCAAGGGTTAAAGAAATTTATCTATTACATAAACCAGCTGTACAAAGGGCAGGTAAATAATGCTGGCGATCATAAGCATACGCGCATCTTTAATTTCCCTGGTTCTGAACAACACCAAAGCCTTGTAAAGCAAAACCATGCCTGCAATTAGCACAAGGACAGCGGCTACAACAGAAAGTGAAAGAGCTCCTGTAAAACCAAAGAAAGGCAGCACAGAAACCGGAATGAGAAACATGGTATAAACCAGGATTTGAATAGCAGTACGGGTATCCCGTTTGCCGGAAGGCAGCAACACATAACCGGCTTTTTTATAATCATCATCTGCCACCCAGGCGATAGCCCAGAAGTGGGTAAACTGCCACAAAAACTGAATAGCGAATAAGGTACCCGGTTCGATGCCAAAATCATTGGTAGCCGCGACCCATCCGAGTAAAGCGGGTATGGCACCGGGGAAGGCACCAACAAAAACCGACACAGGACCCACAGCCTTTAAGGGTGTGTAGATGAGAACATAAACAAACAGCGCAAAGGCACCGAAGCCCACGGTAAGGGGATTAATGAGATACAGGAGCCCCAGTCCCGCAAAGGCCATCACTGTACAGGCAATCATTGCTTCGAGAACGGACAGGCGACCTGTAGGCAGAGGCCTGGCGGCTGTGCGCTTCATCAGGCTGTCGCGGTCGCGCTCTATTACCTGGTTAAAGCCATTGGCGGCCCCCACCACAAGGTAACCTCCGATAGCAAGATAAATTATCTCTAAAAAATTGAATGATTGAGCTCCAAGCAGGTAACCGGCAATAGCAGAATACACCACACTTAAATTAAGCCGTGCCTTGGTCAGCTCCATTACTGCCCGCAGCTTGGCCGGCAATCCTAGGTCCTTAATTTCTAAATCCTGCGTTCTTTCCAAGATGTACCTTTTCGGGCAGCAAATTTACCACCCAAATACTGGCTGTGCAAAGTAGAATGATTCTAACTTATACCTTCTTTCTGACAATAAACCACGGATTGAGCAGGTCTTCTTTATTGTACTCCAGAGGCTTGTTATCCTCCGGGCGTATAATTTCAAAACCAGCCTCTAAAGCAATAGCGTGCCCTGCGCAGGTATCCCATTCCATGGTGGGTGCAAACCGGGGGTAAACATCGGCACTACCTTCGGCCACCATACATATTTTGAGACTGCTGCCGCGCGAAATGATCTCCGCTTCGGGGTGTTCCTCGCGGATACCTTCAAAATAATCGGCTGTAGCATCACTCATGTGGCTACGGCTTCCTACCATAGTAAAGGGACGATTCAGTTCTTCGGGAAGCTTCCGGGATTTTTGGATGTAGTCATCAACGTTATCCATGTCTTTGGCATGAATGGCCTGCTCCAGGCGGTACGCCCCAAGTTCGCGGGCTGCAAAGTAGAGCACTTCCTCTACCGGCACATAAATAACGCCCAACACAGGAACGCCACCTTCCACCAGGGCGATGTTTACTGTAAACTCCCC
>CAZNMG010000439.1:0-2689 GCA_964574075.1 uncultured Owenweeksia sp. | reverse complement strand
ACTGAAAAGTACCTTAACCTCATTGCGCAGGTTCATGATGTCTTCTGTTTCAGCTATGTGGAAGATGCCATTGAATATCTCAACCAAAATAAGTCTGAGCCGGATAAGATCCCTGACATCATTCTGCTGGATGTGAATATGCCGATTTTGGATGGGTGGGATTTTATTGAAGATTACGACAAGATCAGAAATAACCTGCCCAAGCATCCCGCTATTTATATGGTGAGTTCCTCCATAGATGAGCGTGACCGTGATCGCGCGGCTGAACATCCGGAAATCGCAGAGTACCTTATAAAGCCACTGGATGAATTAAAGCTACAAGGAATTATAGACGAAGCCATATCCCAATAGAAAAGTTATGAAACAAATTGCACTGAATGAACTGCACGAAAAACTAGGCGCCAAAATGGTTCCCTTTGCCGGCTTTAACATGCCGCTCCAATATGAAGGAGTAAGTGCAGAGCATCAGCACGTACGGAATGAAGTCGGGATTTTTGACGTAAGCCATATGGGAGAGTTCAGGGTTTCGGGTGACCGGGCAGAAGCTTTTTTGCAGAAGGTAACAACCAACGATGTTTCCAAATTGACAGACGGAAAAGTACAATATAGCTGCCTGCCCAATGGGCGTGGCGGTATTGTGGATGATCTTCTGGTGTACCGCTTCAGCGATAAGGATTTTTTACTGGTGGTAAATGCCTCGAATATTGAAAAAGACTGGAACTGGCTTGAGTCACAGAATGAAGATGGGGCTGTGATGGTGGATGTATCAGATGAATATTCCCTCTTTGCCGTTCAGGGTCCTAAAACTTCCAAAGCCTTGCAGGATCTTACCAGCATTGATCTTAATGCAATGAAATATTACACCTTCGAGCAAGGTATGTTTGCCGGTGTGCCTGATGTGATCGTTTCAGCCACTGGATACACCGGTGCCGGAGGTTTTGAAATTTATGTTAAAAATGCAGATGCGGAGAAGGTATGGAACCGGATAATGGATGCTGGTAAGGCGCACAATATTAAGCCTATAGGGCTTGGCGCGCGTGACACGCTTCGTCTCGAAATGGGCTTTTGCCTTTACGGCAACGACATCGATGATAGCACATCTCCCATTGAGGCGGGCCTGGGATGGATCACAAAGTTTTCCAAGGATTTCATCAATTCAGAAGAGTTCAAAGAACAAAAAGAGAGGGGAGTAGCTAAAAAACTTATTGGTTTTGAAATGATGGACAGGGGGATTCCCCGAAAGGATTATATCATAAAAAATGAATCAGGAGATGTTATAGGAAATGTAACATCAGGCACACAATCTCCGTCAACTAAAAAATCCATAGGAATGGGCTATATAAAGACAGAATTTAGCCAACCGGATACAAAAATTTACATAGAAGTACGAGGTAAATCTTTGAAAGCTAATGTTGTAAAGCCTCCGTTTATCGATAAATAATTTGTAGTAGTCATAGGAAAGTCATTACATTTTTATAGACTTTTTTTGTTTAAAATTGCAGGTTCAAATTTTTGCAATGACTAAGACTACATTCCCTGTAATTTGGGCTGGGGCATTCCCGGGCCAAAACATCATTAAGCATTACCATCACCTGGGCATATTGCTCGGCCTGATTTTATCCTCTAATCTGACTTTTGGCCAGTTCGTTGTTCCTTCAAGCGGAGGAGATTCCACCACGGCTTGTGTGGGTATTTTGCGAGATGCCGGAGGAACGGGGAATTATCCCAACAGTGCTGATGGCTTTATGGTAATTGATCCTCCCGGCAATAGCACCGTATCCCTTATATTTTCGCAGTTTAGTACTATCTATCCGGATTATGTAAGGATCTATGATGGAGTCGGAACAACAGGTTCTTATCTCGGTGGATATTACGGAACCTCCCTGCCTTCGAATGGCTCTGCAATAACTTCCAGCAGCGGTGCTATCACCGTGGAATTTACCTCCAGCTTTTCTTCGAATGCTCCCGGTTTTACCCTGAGTTGGAATACAAGCAGCACATCCGTACCTACAGCATCCTTTGCAGTTTCGACCACTTCGCCATCCTTTAATACACCGGTTCAGTTTATTAATACCACAATTGGGGGAGGGGCCTACATTTGGGAATTTGGTGACGGCACCACCTCATCAGAGACAAATCCCCTACATGCTTATACTACTTCCGGGTCAAAGCAGGTAAGGCTCATCGCCACCAACTGCAGCGGTTCTGATACCACGGCATTTACAACCCTTAATGTTCAAAGTCCACCGGCAGGTACGCTTTCTACTGATACCATTACAGTCACTGTGCCATGTGGCAGCTCCAATTCGGGTTCCTTTACCATTGGAAATACCGGAACAGGCTCTCTTTCATATAATCTCTCCCTGCACCAGGCTTCGGCCAACCTTATTTTTCAGGAAGGATTTGAAAGCAACACCCTAGGGGGTTTTGTCAATAATTCTACTATGCCAACTTCCGTGGTGAGTGGCAATGCTCCCGAAGGAACAAAATACCTTTCGGTTTCTGGCTATGGTAGCGTTAGTAACTCCGTAGATGGAAATTTCCCGGATTCTCAGCCAACCTCAATTAAATACCTGGTGAAGTCCGATACCTATGCCTCTTATCACGGCTATTGTTTAGCGGGAGAAACGGATCAATTCAACAGCTTCAACTATATATTTTATAGCGTGTTCCGATATAATGATCTGAG
>CAZNMG010000438.1:0-3247 GCA_964574075.1 uncultured Owenweeksia sp. | reverse complement strand
ATGCCTGAGCTGGTGGTAAAGCCTGTGGAAGCTCGGCAGGTGGCAGCACTGTTGAAATTCTGTACCGAAAATAAAATTCCGGTAACCCCATCCGGAGCGCGTACAGGCCTTAGCGGAGGGGCTTTGCCGGTATTTGGAGGCGTTAACCTTTCCCTTGAGCGCCTCAACCGTATTATTGAAATTGATGAGCGCAACCTTCAGGCTACTGTGGAATCGGGAGTAATAAATCAGGTATTTCACCAGGCTTGTAAGGAGAAGGGTCTTTTCTACCCCCCTGACCCCAGCAGTTGGGGTAGCAGCTTTTTGGGCGGAAACCTGGCACTAAATGCGGGTGGGCCGAAGGCAGTAAAATATGGCGTCACCAGTTCTTACGTGCTCAATCTTGAGGTGGCGGTGCCAACCGGAGAGCTTTTTTGGACGGGTGCTAATGTGCTCAAAAACAGTACGGGTTACAACTTTACGCAACTTTTTGTGGGAAGTGAGGGAACGCTGGGTGTAATAACCAAAGCGGTTTTTAAACTCCTGCCATACCCGCGATATAATCTGCTTATGCTGGTGCCTTTTGCTTCGGCCGAAAAGGCTTGCGAGGCCGTTTCGGAAATATTCAAAGCGGGCATTACGCCCAGTGGAATGGAATTTATGGAGCGCGATGCCATTGACTGGACCCTTCGCTATGTAAAGGACGTACAACTACCTATTGGGCCGGAAGTGCAGGCCCACCTGCTCATAGAGGTGGATGGCAACCACGAGGAGCAGTTAATGCGCGACTGTGAGCAGATAGCGGATATTGTAGAACCTTTTGATGCCGGGGAGATCTTATTTGCAAATAGCCAGCTCGAAAAGGAGGCATTATGGAAGTTGAGGAGAAGGGTGGGGGAAGCCGTTAAATCAAACAGCATATACAAGGAGGAGGATACTGTAGTACCCCGGGCAGAACTTGCCAAACTACTAAAAGGCGTAAAGGAGATCGGCAATCGTTACGGTTTTAAGACTGTATGCTACGGGCATGCCGGTGATGGAAACCTGCATGTGAATATTGTACGGGGGGATATGAGTGAGCATGCCTGGAACGTAGAGCTGCCGCAGGGTATCCGCGAAATTTTCGAACTGGTAAAAAGTCTGGGAGGAACTATTAGCGGGGAACATGGCATTGGATGGGTACAAAAATCTTACCTGGATATTATTTTCTCAGAAAAGCTCATGGAACTGCACCGGCAGGTGAAAAAGGTGTTTGATCCGGCCGGAATAATGAACCCGGGAAAGCTTGTTGAATAATTTTTGATTGTATAATTTGACGGAAAATTTATATTTGCCTTGAAACTCTTGAAACATTATGACTCGAACGCCCTTCACGGGGAAAAACTCATTTATTGAAAACAACGCTGCTCTAAAAACTCACTCTTCACAGGAAAACACTTACACTCCCATAGGATCCAGATTACAGTCCATCATTGAACTGAGCCCGGCAGGGATGCTGATCATTGATGGGGAAACAGGATCGATACTGACGGCCAACGAAGCCTTCGAAGCTATTAGTGGTTACCAGCGGGATGAACTTTTTGAGCAACCTTTTCAATATCTCTTGCCACCGGAAGAAATCTTCCAGGTGTTCAAGGATTTCCAGTTGTTTGTACAAACGGGGAAGCAACAGCGGCTTCATTACAACCTTAGTACAAAAAAGGGTAGTGCCATCCATGCTAAGGTGCGCTCCACTCTTGAGGAAATCGAAGGTAAACCCCTCGTATTTATTGCCTTTATTGAAATAAAGGCCAGCGCTGACGCCAGCCAGAATCTCAGGTATCCCAGCAGCAAAATCGGGACATCCAGGTGGACCGTAGGCCGCAGAGAAACCCTTGATGAAGATTCAGCCGTCAATAATTCGGTCCTGGACTCCACCCCCTTTTCCTATTTATTATTGGATCACAAAACTGTGGTCCGCTCCTTCAATAAAACAGCTTCTTTAAGTATAAGCCGCTTTAAGGGAAGTAAATTGAATAAGGGAGAGCCATTTATAAAGTATGTGCCTGAGAAATACCATGCGGAATTTAAGCAGGCTTTTCAGTTGGCTCTAAGCGGTAAGTTTCAGAAAAAGGAAATGGAACTCTGGCACCCTGAGGAGGGACTGCTGTGGATCAGCATAACGCTTGCCCCTGCTTATGGTGAAGACGCAGAGGTGGCTGGTATTTCGGCAATTGTGGAGGATATCACCAAAAACAAAAATGCCGAAAACCTGATTATCCGCCAGAACCGCGAATTGAAAAAAGCCAATCGCGAGCTGGACAAATTTGTTTACAGTGTTTCGCATGATCTTCGGTCGCCAATTGCCAATGTGATGGGCTTGGCCACAATTATTGAGGATTGCGAAACCATTGAGGAAGTAAAAGAATTTTCAGCCATGATAAACAGCACTATGCAGCGTATGGATCAGTTTATTCACAACATTCTCGATTATTCCCGCAATAATCGCCTCGAGATTATGGATAATGAAGTAAGCATAAATGAGCTGGTGGAAGAGGTAGTGCAGGATTATCAACATATTGATGCAGTAAAAAATATCCAGGTAACGGTTTGTGTGGATTCGGATTTAACATTGAAAACCGACCGGCAGCGCCTTAGTATTATTCTCAATAATCTGGTTTCGAATGCCGTGAAATACCATGACCCTGCGAAGAAAAGGCGCTTTGTGAGAATTACAGCTAAAATGGAGGATGGTTTCCTGTTTATCCGGGTATGTGATAACGGACAGGGAATAGAGGAAAAGCATATGCCAAATCTGTTTAAGATGTTCTATACGGCAAATTTAAGGGCACAGGGATCGGGTATAGGGCTGTATATTTTAAAGGATGCTGTTACCCAACTCAATGGTAAAATAAATGTGCGTTCACGCTCAGGTGAAGGAACGGATTTCAGTATTCTTCTTCCGCTTGATAATGAAGCGTAGCCATGCGCATCTTATTGATAGATGATAACCCCATCGACCTGTTGGTACATACCCGTGTACTGGAAAACAACCTTGAGGGGTATGAAATAGTGCAGATGCTTTCTGCTGTTGAGGCGTTGGCTTATTTAAGGAAGAAAGCCACAGCCTTACCGGATTTGATCCTCCTCGATATTAAGATGCCCCTTATGGATGGCTTTGAGTTTATCGAGGTTTTGAAAACGGAGTTACGGCCAGTAGTGGATCATGCCAATATCTATGTTGTTTCCTCATCCATCGATCCTAAGGATATTGGTAGGGTTGTCACTG
>CAZNMG010000437.1:0-4191 GCA_964574075.1 uncultured Owenweeksia sp. | reverse complement strand
GATGACTGGCTGTTCTTACCACGCGGTTTCATAATCCATTCTTTTTCACCTTCAAGCCGAAAGTGAGATTTGCGAAGTGATTGGACATCGCAGTAATGAAAGCCTGTGAAGCAGACGAACAGGAAATAATCTTTAACCAGTTCAAGCTTATTATCTGTCGGCTGATAATCTATTATGGCAGCGAGTTCGCTTTCTGTTAGGTAGGTTCGGTCGTATTGTCCCGCTTTAATCTGGTAGTTTTCAAAACTATTGTGGTTAATAATCTTTCTCTTCCGCGCTTCATTTAGAAGTGCTTTCAATGTCTTTAGGTATTTGTTCGCTGAATTTTGGCCGATTCCGCGAGAAACTCTGAGGTATCGAAAAAACTCCGTGATAAAAGTGTAGTCCACTCCTTTTATAGGGAAGTCTTTACGTTGGAGCCTGTTATGCAGAAATTGAGTTAGATGGTTTTGAGTGCTCTTGTAGACTTTGAGGGTGTTTGGGGAAAGATCTATCTGGGTGCGCTCCTCCAATTCAATCATTCGTGTCTTGTAAAATCCCAAGAGGCCGATATGCTGTTTCGCCCCCTTTATGCGACTGACTAGATCCTCCATGGTGAAATATTCTTGTTCCCAGTGTAACTCTCGGATATGATTGGCGATTTTTTCCTCCCAATGTTTTAGCTGATCGTTAAGATCCTTAGTCTCACGATCACGGCCTTGAACTCTTTTTAGTTCGTGGTTCCAGCGGTCCGGATGGACACTTATTCTGGTGCCTATCTCTTTTCGGATTCCATGATGGCAGATGCGCAGATAGATAGGACAAGTACCATCCTCAAGTTTTTTTGACGTGCGTAGAAAGTGGTAGAACGAGAAATCATTTAACAGCATTAGCGCTACATTTTTCGGTTTATCAAAGAATCAATTTTCTGTGGATCCGAAAAAATGCAAAAGGCAGCATACGGAGGTAAAACAACCCAGGTATCAGACTTGCTCAGGTGCACCTCCAGGTGCACCTTATGGTTGCATTTTGATGCACTTTTTTGCAGGTGCACCTTGAAGTGCACCTCAAAAAAAAGCCTGCAAGTGATTGACTTGCAGGCTTTAGCATTGAATTGCATATTCAATAAGTGGTGCCAGCTGGAATCGAACCAGCGACACAAGGATTTTCAGTCCTTTGCTCTACCAACTGAGCTATGGCACCGCAATGGGTTCTTAACGTTTTGATCCGAAAACTCCCGGATCAACAGGATGACAGCTCATCTTTCGTTAGCGGGGCGCAAATGTATAAAGTTTTCTTCTTTAAAAAAGAAAATTCTGCCTACTACTTTTACTTTTGCTCTCATCTTTTTGGCACTCAGTGAATCTCATTTTAGACCAAGGCAATACTTTTGATAAGCTCGCCCTTTTTAAGGAAGGGGAGATGCTGCGCAAATCGGTTGTGAAGAATGCCAGCCCCCAATCCGTAAAGGACTTTCTGAAGGGCGATAATCCTTCAGGCTGCATCGTCTCAACTGTGACAAACAGCGATCTGCTCACGGAGTTGCAAAGCAATTTTTCCTTTCCCATTTATGCCCTTTCCGTTCGGAGGCCGCTGCCTTTTGTAATGAAATACAAAACACCTGACACACTCGGTCTCGATCGGGTGGCCTTGGCCGCAGCTGCTTATTACCAGTACCCATCGCAGGATTGCCTGGTAATAGATGCCGGCACCAGTCTTACCTTTGATTTTATTGATCGCAGCGGAAACTATCACGGTGGGGCTATTTCCCCCGGTTTACAAATGCGTTATAGAGCCCTGCACCACTTCACTTCGCGCCTTCCGCTGGTAGAGCATCAGCCGCTGGATGACTTTATTGGAAGAAGCACCCGCGAGTCGATACTATCAGGGGTGGCCAACGGGATGATAAGGGAAGTGAAAGGTACAATAGAGCAGTACGAAGAGCGTTTCCCTGAAGTGATAACCGTAATCACCGGGGGCGATGCCGCTCTGTTTGATGACTTAGTAAAAAATACCATCTTTGCCGCCCCGGACTTTTTGCTTCAGGGGCTGAACAACATTCTGGATTATTATGCAGAAACTCTTTAACGGGATTTTTTTAGTCCCTTTTTTTATGTTGAGTTGGGCCGCCCAGGCTCAGGTCAATTCGGTATCTCCTTATTCAAAATTAGGTATGGGCGATTTTCAGCCTCAAAACTATACCCGCGCCCTTTCCATGGGCAGCGCTAACCTGGCGCTACGCGATCCCTACAATATCAATTATACCAATCCCGCGAGCTACACCAATCTCGGCCTTACCACCTTCGAAGCCGGTTTTGAAGCCATCTGGGTAAGGCAGGAGCAACTAAACCCTGACATCTCTATAGATAATTCAAACAGCGGCCTTCGGTTTTTTAGTTTTGGTGTGCCTCTCACCGATTGGTGGGGCAGTGCTATTGGGTTACAGCCATACACGGCAAGAGGTTATCAAATAAATACAAGCAGGCTGGGTCCTGATAGTATTCCGGTGAGCGACCAGTTCAACGGGTCGGGCGGTATCAACCTCTTTTACTGGGGTAATTCCTTTGAGGTGGCTGAGGGCCTTTCACTTGGGGTAAACGCCAATTTTCTTTTTGGCCGCCTGCGCGAGGATAACCTGATCCTTTGGGGAAGCCAGATAAACGACATTCTTATTGAAGAGGAAATTGCAGCCCGGGGCTTCCGCCTTAATTATGGCCTGCAGTATGCCTATGCCCTCAATGAGCAAAGTGACCTGGCAGTAGGGATCACTTTTTCAAATTCGAGCAAGCTTTCCGCTGATGTAGAAAGATACTCTATCCTTTTTAATGATAATGGAGTGCCGCTTGACAGTTTGGTGACCTCCGGAAAGAGTACCGGGCATTACGTGCTGCCAAACGAGTTTGGGATAGGGCTTTCCTACACCCAAAAAAACAATATTGCCCTGAATCCGGCATGGGGCCTATCCGCTGATTTTGAGATGTATAACGGTAGTGAGTACCGGGATCCGGATGGCAACAAGGGTTTGAATAACAGCTTCCGTGCACAAATAGGCAGCTTTATGGTTCCTGCTTTATCGTTTGAGAATATAAACCGCAGCGGAAATTATCTCGGGCAGGTGGAATATCGCCTGGGTGGGTACTATGAGCAAACCCCCTATACGGTAAATGGGCAGCAGCTTATGGACTATGGCATCACTTTTGGATTAGGACTGCCAGTTCGTCAAAGAGGATTGGCACCTGGAGAGGTAAGACGGAGCGAGATCAACACCGGAGTGATCTTTAGCAGAAGAGGAACCCTCGAAAATGGCCTGATCCAGGAAAGTTACCTGAAGTTTTACCTGGGTATCACTTTAAATGACAAATGGTTTATTGATTATAAGTATCGCTAAAAATTAAAACACACATGAAGAAGTTGCTTTTGATATTGATCACTGCCCTGGGTTTTAATGCTACTGCCCAGATCACCGAAATACCCAAATGGGGTGAGGACAGTGTTAAATGTCGTGAAAACCTCTACATCTATTATGAACTGGCCAAAGGAAAAAATTACCTCGAGGCCTATGACAGCTGGAAGTATGTATTTGAAAACTGCCCGGCTTCAAGCAAGAACAACGTGATTTTTGGTCCCTATATAGCAGAAGCCAAGATAAAGGAAGCGGCTACCCCTGAAGAAAAGCAGAAATATATGAGGCTGCTCATGAAGGTATATAACGCCCGTATGGCGTTGTATCCTGATGACAGCGCATACGTGCTTGAGCGCAAGGCTCTGGATATGATCCAGCACTGGCCTGATAGTTCAGATCGCGCCCTGCCGCTTTTCAGAAAGGCGCTTGAAAAAAGTAAGGAACACAGTGCCGCCTTTTACAATGGTTACTTTATTGCTGCGGCACGTCTTTTCAATGATGATATTTTTGAGATAGCTGATGTATTTCATTCCTACAACGTGGTAATGGAAGGTCTGGAGTTCAACAACAATGTACTGAACCGCGAAATTGCCCGGTATAAGACCAATGAGGAATCAGGTACTATTACCGATAAGGAAAAAGGCCAGCTGGAGCGTGCCGAAAGGGAATTGGCCAGGTATGATGATGTAGAGTCAAACATTGAAAAGATCCTCGGCCCGATAGCAACCTGTGAAAAGCTTCAGCTGATTTACAACCAGGAAACTTTTGAAGCTAATAAAACCGACCCCACATGGTTGAGCAGGGCAGCA
>CAZNMG010000436.1:0-2732 GCA_964574075.1 uncultured Owenweeksia sp. | reverse complement strand
TTCCTTTTCCTCCGCATCTGTTATTTCGTAGCCAGCAGTTTCCAAAAGCTGTACAAGTTGAGAGGTGGAATACAGTATAAAGCCGTGCTTTGTGAAGGGATAGTTTTCCATACGCTCCTTTGGTCTTATACCAATCACAAGCCTGCCACCGGGCTTTAAAACCCTCCGAAACTCCGAAAGAACCTTCCCTGGCTCTTCCCAAAAATAAACCGTATTGACGGTAAGGATCCTGTCAAACTGATTCTCATCGAATGGAAGTTGTTCCGCATTGCCGAGCAGAAAGCTTACCCGGCCCTGTTCCATAAGATCCTGATTTCTCTGTTTCGCCTCTTCCACCATTTCGGGCGAATAGTCAAATCCGGTATATCGTACACCCTCGTTCCTGGAAAGTATTTTACCCACAAATGAGCCGTTACCCATCCCAATCTCCAATACATGGTCATTGTCAGCCAATGCCAGTTTTTCAATAGCGTAAAGATTCATGTGAAGATTTGCATCGTTCATCTTCCGTCCCACTTCAGCGGCCAGATCTCCTGAGGGTTTCCGAAGTTGCCCTGCGATAATTTTCGGATCCGGGTGTCCTGAGTCTTGCGTGGTTTTATTATGACCTGAGTGCATTTTGGGGTTTTTTGGATTATAAATTACCGGTGCTTTTAATACCCGCTCTGGCTATCCCTTGAATATAAAATATACTGCGAGAATTAAAAACCCAAACCCGATTAAATGATTCAGGCGGAAGCTTTCGTGAGGAAAAAAAGATATGGAGAAAACAACAAAAACTACCAGAGTGATCACCTCCTGCAAAACCTTAAGCTGTACCAGTGAAAACGGTCCTCCATACTGGTGAAAACCTATCCTGTTGGCGGGTACCTGGAAACAATACTCAAAGAGGGCAATTCCCCAACTAATAAGTATTATTGCCCCGAGGCCCAGGCTGGCAAAACCTTTCCATTCGCCAAACTTAAGATGGCCGTACCAGGCAAGTGTCATAAAGGAATTCGAGAGAATAAGCAGAAGAATGGTGTACAAGGCTTTCATAGGGCGCTTTTGATGATAAAATTAATACTACTCAGGATTGACCTGAAATTTTCGACTTCACTCCTGCCTCGGATTTTAGCCCACTATCAGGAAAACAGTGTATACCACAAAAGCAATCAGCAGTAGCGCTGCCTGCCACCGTTCCAGCACCTTCTTTTGGCCGATAAACATCACCCCAAACAGGAAAAAAGTACCAGCTGCCAAAAAAAGGAGATCATAGTGAAACCTTTTATCGTAGGTAATGGGGTCGATAAGGGCACTCACCCCCAGGATCAGAAAAATATTGAAAATATTGGAACCGATGATATTTCCCACGGCAATATCATTCTTCTTTTTAACTGCCGCTACCAGCGAAGTTACGAGTTCGGGCAGCGAGGTGCCTGCCGCCACTACAGTCAATCCAATTACCTTTTCGCTTATGCCAAAATCGGTGGCTATGCCTATGGCGCTATCCACCACCAGTTTGCCCCCAGCAATAAGGCCAGCCAGTCCAAGAACAATATAAAGAATCATCCTGCCACGGCTGAGTCTCTTTTCTTCCAGACTTACAGCTTCGGGATCTTCACTTAGCTGATTGTAGATGTAAAGGATAAACAGGCCGAACAGGAGAAGTAAACCGATCCCTTCAGGTCGGGATAACTGAATTTCGGTATCCCGGAAGGGAGTGATAACCAGCATAAACAGCACCAGAACAGCCAGAAAGGAAAAAGGTATCTCCTTCCAAACGGTGCTCGACTGCACCGTGAGGGGTGTAATCAGCCCCACCAGACCCAGTATCATGAAAAGGTTGAAAATATTGCTGCCTATGACGTTGCCAAAAACAATCTCATCATGGCCCTGAAAAGAAGCAAAGGCGTTTACCACCAGTTCGGGAACGGACGTACCAAAGGCCACCACCGTAAGACCAATGGCCAGATCGGACACCCGGAATTTCCTTGCAAGAGCTGAAGCCCCTTCCACGAGCCAGTCGGCCCCTTTTATGAGGAGAATGATCCCAACACAGATGAGCAGAAGGTGAAGTGACATGGCCGGTTTAGCTTCAGTGGTACCAAATGTATTGAAAGAAAATCATGACCAAAATAAATTTTCTGAGCAGGTGTAGCATACGGTAAAAAATCGCAAACTTTGCAGTTGCAAGGCAACCCACTCCCCGCCTTATCTGCCGGGCCTAAAATATGAATGAAGGCATAAAATACGCGCATCAGGAAACCCAACTCAGGCTAATGCCTTTGTTGCTGGCCGCCTTGTTACTCTTCAGCAATATAGCGGCAGCTGCCTATGGTGCTAATGATCACCGCTCCACGCCTTCTATCAATGAGGAACCCTCGGAATTTTATGCGGCTGACGCCCCCGTTTTTTGGCTGATCCAGCATTCCGAATCCACAACTGCCAAGGTTCATTGGCCTATTGACCAATCCTCTTCCACGCCCTGGGGGCTCCTTACATACAGCCGGTTATTCCTGGCCCGCACTTTTTGGGATAGCTGTGCCAGTTTCCTTCAGAACTCTCATGAGGTTATACCCAGCTTTCACCTGCGTAAGATCATCTTCCCGTTTCATTTTTTCTGGTAAATAAATACTGATTCCAGGCTCTGTCAGCAGATCAGGGCCATCATGCAAGCTGCCTGCCTCCCTATCGGAGGAGACTTGGTTTGCACTTCACGTATTTAATCATCAAAAAAATCAGAATAAAAT
>CAZNMG010000435.1:0-4499 GCA_964574075.1 uncultured Owenweeksia sp. | reverse complement strand
CCACCCGCACTGGTGCCTACTACAATTATTTCAGCCACGCTTTCTGAATATTTTAGTTGCCGCCTCTATCTCTTTAAAGTATTGCTGATTTTTATAAAAGATCATGGATTCCCTTGATCCCAGCATTATGTGGCCGCAGGGTAGCAGTGCCTGATCGAGGTGATGGAGCACCCGGTCCTGCAGCGATGCTGTAAAGTAAATCAAAACATTGCGACACATGATCAGGTCAAAACCTTCCTCAGTAGGTTGTTCCATGAGGTTATGGGCTTTAAATGTCACCCTCTTCAGCAAACGCGGGTCAAACTGTACCATGCCATCCAATTCCTTATAATAATCGGTCAGCTTATTGCGCCCGCCACAATCGCGGTAGGCTTTTTCATAGGTGAGCACGTGCCTGGTAGTATAACGGCCCCACTTCGCCTTCTGAAGAACAGTTTCCGCAATATCAGTGGCAATTATCTCTGCCTTATCCAAAAGCCCGTTTTCATATAGCAAAATGCAAAGTGAGAGTACTTCCTCGCCAGAGCTACAGCCCGCTGACCATATTCGGAAAGTCTCCTTGTGGCGGAGTTGGTTCAACACACGGGTATTCAATATTTCAAAAGCATCAGGATCACGGAACATTTCGGTAACGTTCACGGTAAACTTCTCAAGGAATACCTGCTTACCAAAAGGATTATGCAAAAGGGAATTGATGTAATCACCCACATCGGAAAAACGAAGTTCGTTAAGGATTTTGGCAATCCGCCTGCGGATGGAAGCCTCTGCATATTCAGTGAAGTCAAGACCGTATTCTTCCCTCAAAAAGTATAATAGCCGGTCTTTCTGCTCCAGGCTTATGTAGTTTTTCTCAATATTTGCTTCCGCGGTAGTCATTAGAGGTGAGCCGAAAATAACAAGAATGTCAGCGCCAACCACCAAGGTACCTTATGTAATACTTCACATCCTATTGTTCATTTTTTTTATGAGCCGGGGTGTAACAGCACAGTATATAGATTCACCTGTGCATCAGGAGTCTATAAGCGAGGAATTAGTCATGGGCACCCTCCACGACAGCTGGAGGGTGATTCGCAGCCCTGGCAAATGGAGAAGTCAGCAGTGGTTAACTTTTGGTGTGGTGGCCGCGGGAGTTGGCACAGGCTTTTTAGCTGATGAGCCTCTGCAGGAGTATTTTGCAGAATCACAGAGTCCTGCCGCAGATTTTGTGGCCACCAATATTGGCGAGCCTTTCGGAAATCCCAAATATGTTTTCACCGGGGCCTTGGCGATCTATTTTTCCGGAAGACTTTTTAAGGAGCCATCGGTCTCTGCTCCGGCACTGGTGGCAAGCAAATCGATAATAGTAGGAGTTGGCGCCACTTATTTCTTTAAACTTCTGTTTCACCGGGTACGCCCCCGCGATGGAACACCTCCCGATGCCTTTGACTGGCATGGCCCCTCCCTCGAACTGGAAAATTTATCCTTTCCGTCTGGCCATTCCACCGTGGCATTTGCCCTTGCTTCCTCCGTCTCTAAACATTTTTCCGAATACCCTTTGGTGGGATGGATAGCTTATCCTCTGGCTGCCACAGCCGCCTGGTCAAGGGTTTACGATAATCACCATTGGGTTAGTGATGTTATTGCCGGAGCGGCACTGGGAACTTTTATAGGACGTACCGTAGCACAGCCCGATCTTTACAGCTGGAGTGTAGCTCCCAATATTTACGGAGGCTGGTCAGTTAACCTGGCATTTGAGTTTTAAGAAGCTTCTTTACCTTAAAAGCATGGGGAGTCCCCGCGACAATAACGTTTATTACATAACCACCTGCCGGTAATGATGTGGTGTCAATTGTTACGGGAAAATCACTATCCGCTTTAATAGTACCAAAGAGTAGCCTTTCTCCCCGGGTATTGTAAATTTCCCACAAGACAGCCTTCCCTGGGTTGTGCTCAAGGTTGATCCTAAGGCTGTCATCAATCTCCCTGCGTGGATAAATCGACACCTCGCTGCCTGTGGCAAGATGGCCACGGTACAAATAACCACCTCCAAAGAAATCTTCGCGTTCATCAGTTATTGCCAAGCTATCATGGCTGATAAAGGTTACAGCTTCCTTCTGGCTTAGTTCATCAAAATGCCAGGTCTCGTTCTGCCCTTTGAAAAAACTGTGCTTGGGGTAATCAGTAAACACCCACATCTTGTCATACCCCAGTAAAATCAAGGTTTTGCCTGAAGGAGCTAATGCCGCTCCTGTAATCCAGAAAGCCGGGGCAAGTCCTTCTCCGGTTTTAAAACTGTCGAGAGGAGTGAGTTCATACTGCCCGGGCATAGCAGGCATGCCATAGAGGTATGTGTAGCCTGTGAAGGGGCTGGTTCGGTTTTTTGAAAACAAATACAGCGAATCACCGGCATGTACCATTGCTTCCATATCGTAGTTCTGCAACCGCTCTTCAGGGGGAAATTCTTTTTGTCGGGCATAGGAAAAGGTTAATATTCCCGCATCGTAGAGTGAATCTTCATCTGTAACTCCCAGGCGGTAAATTTTAAGGTCCCTGCGCTTATTGGAGTTATTGCCAAAATCCCCGACATATAAAAAACCGTTTGCATAGGTAATTTCTTCCCAGTCCCTGTTGTCGGCAAAATCGAGCGAAACCTTCTTCAGAATATTTCCACTTTGGCCGGTAATAATAACTTCCGCAGGGTTGCGGCTATCATTGATCATGGCCAGGTTTCCTGAAGGTAAAAGGGCCACTCCACTACATTCTGCCAATACCGGTTCCAACTCCTTTATCCGCTCCAGGTGCATCTCTGGACCGGAGCCCGGGAGGAAATGGAAAAAAGCAAAAATCTGATAGATGATATTCTTTAACATGTCAGTCTCTTAATAGCAAGCAGCCATCGCCATAACTCAAAAATCGGAAATCATTCTTAAGGGCATATTGATAAACGGTCTTCCAATCCTCACCTATCATAGAGGCCACCAGCAGCAGTAATGTACTTTTCGGTTGGTGAAAATTGGTTAGAAGCCCTTTGCAGAGGTAGTGGTGGTAACCGGGGGCGATAAGGAGGCTGGTTCGCGCAGTCACCAGCTCCAGGTTTTCTTTCTTCATAATTTTCAGCAGGGCATCAAGGGCTTGAATGGGCGCAGGAGGCGATGCGTACTCATACGGCTCCCATTGCTGTACTTCAAATGAAAAATCATCAGGTTTCAGTACAGCTTTTACGCCCAGCCAGTAAATACTTTCCAGGGCACGCATGGAAGTAGTGCCAACAGGAATGAGCTTTTTGGAAATGGAATCCCTGATTTTGCGGACCAGGGCGGGTGTTACAAAAAATTCCTCCGCATGCATCAGATGGTCCGCTACAGTGTCGCTACTTACCGGTTTAAATGTTCCGGCCCCCACATGTAGAGTGAGAAATTCCGTTTCCACGCCTTTTTCTGAAAGATTTTCCAGTAAGGATGCTGTAAAATGTAAACCAGCCGTAGGGGCTGCTACCGAACCGTTGTTTAATGCAAAGAGCGTTTGGTACCGGCTTTTATCCGACTCCTCAGCATCGCGATTAAGATAGGGGGGCAGCGGGGTTTTTCCGGCTTCTTCCAGTATTTGGGCAAAGTGATTTTCGCTTTCCCAGCTAAAGCGGACGATGAAGGTATCCTCCTCACTTTCCAGTTTTTCGGCCTTGAGCACTACACCTGATGGTGTGGATAAATGGAGTGGTCCTGACTTCCATTTACGTGCACCCCCAATCAGGCAGCGGTACAGTACGGGCGATCCGCTCTGCATAGCCTGCTGAATATCCTGACCACCAAAGGGGCCCAGGCAAAATACCTCAATGGTGGTATTCTCGTTCTTCCGGAATTGTAACCGCGCCTGCACCACCCTCGTCTGGTTAAATACCAAGAGGCTTTCATCGGGCAGATAGGAGGGGAGGTTTTCATAAATATCCCCGGAAACGGCACCTTTTCTAAACACCAGGAGCTTTGAGGAATCCCTGGGCTCTACAGGGTACTTTGCAATCTTTTCTTCAGGTAAGGGATAGTCGAAATCAGCTATTCGGATATTTGCTACCGGATGTTTCAAAAAGCATTTTCTTTGGGCGGTAAAAGTATGAAGAAGGCGGTAGTAAGCGTAACAAATGACCTGGTAACTGACCAGCGCGTGCAGCGTACCATCGGGGTGCTTCGTGAACTGGGTTTTGAACCCACGCTTGTGGGGCGCAGGCTTCCCGATAGTCTGGAGGTAACCCGAAATTATCCTACCAAACGTTTTAAACTGTGGTTCCACAAGGGTTTTCTGTTTTATGCCAACTATAACCTGCGACTCTTTTTTTACCTGCTTTTCAATCGTTTTGACCTTTACCTGAGCAATGATCTCGACACCTTACGTCCCAACTTCCTGGTGTCGCGCTTGTACGGCAAACCACTGGTTTATGATGCTCATGAATATTTTACCGGTGTACCCGAAATCCAGCAACGGCCGGTGGTGAAGGCGATCTGGACTTTTATTGAAAGATCCATTTT
>CAZNMG010000434.1:0-2978 GCA_964574075.1 uncultured Owenweeksia sp. | reverse complement strand
CTTGCTAAAGATTTAGAGTCTAATATTGGAAAGGAAGTGAAAATGTGCGGCTATCTCATTCACGTAAAGAATCTTATCACAAGGGGGCAAAAGTCCCAACATATGCCGTTTGGCTGTTTTCTGGATATCGAAGGGAGTTTTATTGATACCGTTCATTTTCCGCAGGTAGCGGCCAGGTATCACTTCCAGGGAAGAGGAGTGTACCTGCTGAAGGGTCGCGTGCTGGAGGATTATGATGCTATAAGTTTAGAAACCACTTATATGGAGCGACTGCCTTATGTGAATTTTCAGGAGGTTTGAGTTAACCAATAAGAGCCTTAGTATTCAAAAGCGGCAGAAATATCACGCTGTGCCGGAGGCCTTATTTCAACCTGATAGTTCACTTCCTGAGCAACTCCGCTTTTAACTCCTCCCAACTCTTGCCTTCTTCTTTAGAGTTTTCAGCTTCTTCAATACGGGCATCAAGTAAAGCCTTTAATTCATCTGAAAAAACAGTCTCTGCCCTGTGCATCATCAGGTAATTCTGAAATTCTTCAAGATTGGCAAAATGGGTTTTGTCCAGGTTTATGTCTTCGTCAAATGTCAGCTTTGTCATATATGTAAAATTAATGAAAGGCAAGAAAACTTCGAAAGGTAGAGAAAAGCGCATCCGAGACAGACATTTAAACACTTTAAGAATGTCCTTGATTGGGTGGGAAATTTACTGGAGTCGTTGATCATCCTTACTCGCCTCAATGCTTTCCAAATTATCAATACGGATAAGAAGAATCCTTTTGGGTAAGAGATCGCACCCAACCTGAGAAACCTTTCCCGCGTTTTTTCCTGTATATACACCAACTTTACACTTGCGTTCTTAACCTCACATTACTAACCAGAATCCCTCCAAAAATGAAAAATCAATTACTCCTCGCTATTACTATGGCCACCCTAAGCTTACCACTGATTGCCCAACATCATTTTCCCGAGGATAGTGCGGAATGGAAAGTCTATTATCAAAAAACAGAAGGACCGGTTACACACAAAGCCCTGAGAAGTCATTCGTATAATGGAGATACGGTTTTAATGGGGGTTCAATACAAGAAAATTACAGCCCCCAGTAGTAAAGCCTCCCCGGGTTTTGGGGA
Organism: uncultured Owenweeksia sp.; assembly: GCA_964574075.1. Taxonomy (GTDB): domain Bacteria; phylum Bacteroidota; class Bacteroidia; order Flavobacteriales; family Schleiferiaceae; genus Owenweeksia. The sequence continues at coordinate 1,854 of CAZNMG010000434.1, read as the reverse complement.
AGTATATCTTCGGGAAGTCGATTCCACGCAGAAGGTTTACGTCCTGCTGAATGACGCAGGCGTGCTGACAGAGTATCTGCTGTATGACTTTTCCAAATCCACAGGTGATACCATTTCCATCCCCGTGGCTCCATATGGAATGCCTGATACCATAAAATGGTATGTATTCAATGAAGGATACATTACTATTGGCCAGCAGCAGCGCAGATACATGGAGCTGGAGTTTATAGGCTCCCACCCCTTTCAAAGCGGGGACTCGATTTACATGGATCGCTGGATTGAAGGTATCGGCAGCGTCCGCGGACTCCTTGCGCCTTTTTTGGATGACGGATCTTTCGGTATTGGCGAATCGCTGCGTTACCACCTGGTGTGCTTTACCGATAAAGGAGAGGGAGTACAATATGAATCCGGTTTGCTAAAGGACTCCACTTTCATTGAAACTAATCTTTACAACTATTATGACTCCGTTTCCAGTTGCAATACTGCTCCCTGGGGTAACCTTTCACACGAAGAAAGTGTATTTAAAAATGACTTACTCAACACTTATCCAAACCCCTTTACTGAAGAGTTGAACCTTTATAACCCTGCCGGCAGTACCGGAACATACGCGATGTATACTACCAATGGACAAGCAGTATTTGGAGGAGAGCTTAAGCAATACGGAACAATCACAATACAAACGCGTCACCTCCCTAAAGGCTTCTATATTCTCAAGACAAAAACAACGGAAAATCAGGTATTGATCACTAAAATCCTATGCCGATGAAAAACACAGTTTTGAACCTACCATCATAATCCATAGTTGTACACACTGAAATTTAGCTCCAAAAATTTTGACCATGAGATCATTGTGCGCCTATCTTTTATGCTTCGCTTCATTGTGCTTCTGCAATGATATATTTGCTCAACCTTATAAAGTTCTCCACTACACCGAAACCTCAGGCTTCGACCATCAGACGCGACAGAACTCGTTAAGCATGTTCCAGGATCTCGGGAACCAAAACGGTTTTACAGTAGATGATGATCAGACAGGTGCAGCATTCAATTCTCTACAGAACCTGCAGCAGTATGCCGTGGTTATTTTTTCCAACACTTCCGGTGACCAGATTCTCGATTCCACTCAGCGAGCCAATTTTGAAGCTTATATCAACAGTGGAGGTTCATTTGTGGGAATACATGCCGCCAGCGATACCTACCGCCACTCTACCGCCAACGGTACAAATACGGGCACTTGGGACTGGTATCCTGAAATGATGGGTGGCAGCGTTCAGCAGAACCCCAATCACACGGCTGCCAATTACAATGGGATTATTGACCACATCGCCACCCACTCCACCACGGCCAACCTGCCGAATCCATGGCAGAAGGTGGAGGAATATTACTATTGGGAAAACGGCTATCTCCACTCCGGGCATACCATAGTGCTGATGGTGCGCTCTACCGGCCCCAACAGCTATGATGCACAAAGGCCAATTTCCTGGTACAAAAACCTGGCGGGTGGCGGACGCACCTTTTACACCGCCCTCGGACATGACAACAGCAACTTTACCAGCGATACAGCTTTTCAGAATCATATCCGCGATGCTGTACTTTGGGCAGCCGGAAATAATATATCCTTATCGGAAACTGCTGCCCATAATCTCATTCGGGTATTTCCCAATCCTGCTAATGACATGCTGGAACTCGCTTCCGCAGAAAACGGCAACTTTCGATATCACATTACAGAAAGTAGCGGAAAAGTAGTGGCTGAAGGCACTTTGGACTTTATGACAAATAAGGCAAGACTGGATGTGAAAGGCTTTTCACCCGGAACATACTGGCTCCATCTATTTTCCCCGGAAGGAGAAAAACAGC
>CAZNMG010000433.1:0-2995 GCA_964574075.1 uncultured Owenweeksia sp. | reverse complement strand
ATGGAGCCGACATTACCACCTCAGGGGGAAGTATTCCCAACACTTACAAAACCTGGATTGCGCAGATAGGCTCTGGTCCTATATCGCTGAAAGAACCTTCCGCAGCCTCCAAAATGGAGGTTTACCCCAACCCGGTGGTGGACCGCGTCAACGTGGATTTCTTTATGGATACAAGAGAGGAAGTTACCATTGAGGTTATCGATATGACGAACCGACCGGTAAAACTACTTTACCGCGATACACCAAAAAGTGGCGAAAACCGCCTTAGCTTCCGTACGGATGCCCTGCCAATGGGAGTTTATTTCGTTTCCATAAAAACTGCCACCCAAACCCTCGCCCATGAAAAGATCATTGTTAAGAATTAGCGCAGCCGGGGCCGTACTGGCCCTGATCATTTTCTCCTGTAAAGGCTCTGTAAAAAGATCAGGGAACCACTCTGGTGCGAATGGCAGCAGTGACAGCAATGGAGCTGTAAGCCAGGTACACCAAAGTGACTCTGCGCAGGGAACCATCCCTGTTAAGGACAGCCTGGATTATATGAAAGATAGCAAACACCCTGAGCAAACCACTCCAAAGGAGATTCCGGCTCACTCTGCCCCTGACCAGGAAACGATTGACAGCCTGAAGGAGGTGAAAACCCGGAGCAAGCAGAAGCCTGATTGAACTGTACCCCTGAATTACCTGACGGACGGCTAAATCCTTTGGTTGCTGAAGCTTAAAACGCCTGTTTTAAATAGTCGTTGAAGGGTTTACCGGCCAGGTAATGCTCCATCAATACATCGGGCAACTCATCCTTGAGAATAATTTCAGGGGCGAGGTTGCCGGTGTAGTAAAATTGCTTGTTGGCAATCAACGGTTCCTTTTCGGCTACAGCCGCAAAATCCGAAGGCAGGCGTTTATTCTGCTCGCCCTGCACGGTGCCAAACTTCTTTTTGAAGTCCGCCTGTGAGTATGCTTTAGCAAAGGCATCAGGTTTAGCGGCAATCCGTTCACGGATCTTAAGGAGCACCGGTGTTTCCACCATATAGGCGCCACCGAATACCCGCACCGCCTCATGCGATAGTTCGAAGTAAAAACCGGGGTAGGCCTTGTCTTTGCGCCCATAACGTGAGATGTTAGCCGACACATTTGTTTTGTAGGGCGTTTTATCCTTTGAAAACCGGATGTCCTTATTGATCCTGAAAATAGCGTCTTTCGCCTCAATAGTCACTTCGGGTTCGTGCTTGCGAATGCGGGTGATCATTTCCTCCACAAATGCTGCAAAGGGTTCCTTTATCTCTTTTTGGTAGGTCTTGCGGTGCTCATCAAACCACTCTTTATTGTTGTTTTTCGATAGTGCCTTAAAGAATTTGATAAACTCCGGGTTGAAGTAGCTCATAATTTATGGTGATTGGTTATTGTGACATTTTAGTAGTTGCTTTTCCAAAAAGTGCCGTTCCAGTGGTGACTGAACCAGGGCGAGGGCCTTTATATAGGCTTCGCGGGCAAGTTTCAGTTTACCTGCCCGCTTCAGCAGATCTCCCCTGCTGGCATGTAGCAGGTAGTGGTCTGCGAGATCCTCGGTCAGGCTCAGACGCTCCAACTCCGTCAGGGCAATTTCTGCATTGTGAAGGTAGCTTTTTGCCACGATCATATTGAGGCGACTGAATGGAGAAGGATCCAACTCTTGAAGCTGGCCGTAGAGAAACACGATCTTTTCCCAATCCGTTTGCTCAAAGCTGGCTGAGGCACAGTGAAGGGAGGCTATAATGGCCTCCAGATGAAAGCGGCTCAACTCATCACCCGTGGTTGCCTCGTTCAGGTAAAAGTATCCCTCCCTGATTAATGTTTTGTTCCACCTTGTTCGGTCCTGGGCTGGGAGGCTTACAATTTCATCCTCTGCACTTATTCGCGAAGGAAACCGGGCTGCATTAAAGAACATGAGTGCCAACAGGGCCTGGCTGTTACCTTGCAGGGCCACTCCCTTTTGAAGCAGTAATTTGGTAAGCCTCATGGCCTCGTAGCACATATCATGGTCAATGATCTGCCGTGAACGTGTGCTTTTGTAGCCCTCGTTAAACATCAGGTATAGGATGGTGTGTACCGTATGAATGCGGCTCTCCAATCCCAAAAGATCCGGAGAATTGAGAAAGTCATTTTTCTCCCGGAGGTGCTTTTTGGCCCTGAAGAGGGATTTTTTCACTGCCTCAGGTTTCATAAGCAGTGCATTGGAAATCTCCACGGTGCTGAAGCCACAAAGAATATTCAGCGTAAGCATGACCTGGGTCCGTTCCGTAAGATCCGAGTGGCAGCACAGCAACAAAAGCCTCAACTGGCTGTCTTCCACATCATGAGGCCGGAAATGTCCAGTACTATCTCGTACGGTTTCACCTCCACCATTTTCATGGAATTTGGCCGTATCAAAGGATGCAAGCCTGCTCTCCCTCTTCAGCGCATTTATGGCCTTATTGCGCGCCACCTGCATAAGCCAGCCCGCAGGGTTGTCGGGAATATCGCCAAACTTCCATTGCCGCAATGCCGTTTCAAAGCTATCCTGAACCACATCCATCAACAGGTCGAGGTGGGCCAGCCCAAACCTATGAGACAGCACCGAGATCATCTTTCCCGAATTTTCCCGGAAAAGATGATCGGTTAGTGGGCGGGTATTGGGATCGGGTTCCTGCAAGATCTAGCTGGTCTGGATAATTTCCCTCACCTCAAGTGTGGCCCCGGTTTCGAGCGAGGGACAGCCGTTGGCGATTTCGGCAGCCTCATCCAGTGAATTTGCCAGCAGAAAGTAATAGCCGCTTACGCCCTCCTTCAATTCGATGTAAGGGCCATCGGTTACCATTTTGCTCTGGCTTTTCAGGGTTTTGCCCTCGGGGCTCAAAGGGTTGCCTCCCTTAAAACGTCCTTTCTGACTCAGTTGCTCTACCCACTTTACGTGCTTTTCAATATCGGCCTGCATTTCTTCGGAACTCATGTTCTTGTAGGCTTCCACGTTTTCGCGGATCAA
>CAZNMG010000432.1:0-7485 GCA_964574075.1 uncultured Owenweeksia sp. | reverse complement strand
ACGTCAAAAGGGGCTTGCCATATGCGGCATCCTTCTTTAAGCTTACCACTTCTGATCATTTGGGCAAAAAGATCACTGAATAGGATCTGATGACCAGACAGGGGACTAGGCGACATTTTAAAGATCTTTCCATGGATGAGTTCCATGAGTTCATCCACCTTCCAGGTAATATAATCGGCTGCAGTATAAGTGCCGCTCAGGTCGGGTTCGTTCACCTGGGTTTCGCTTTCGTCTGGCTCGGGATATTTCATACTCAAATTTAAACTTTTAATGTATTCATTTCCATTCACCACCCTCAATCTTCCATTCACCGCCATTTCATTACAACCCTACCTTTATATAGTAGTACAGGAGATTTTAGTGGGGTAGTTTTGAGTAACTAAAATCTAAAACTGAATAAATCATGACAAGAGAAATGGGTAAAGCAGGTGGTCGAAAGGCCGTGTTTACAGGAGCAATTATTCTCATACTGGGTGTGGTGTGGTTGCTCCGTAAAATGGACGTTTTTATGCCTGACTGGATCATCAGCTGGCAAATGCTGCTGATTGTTATCGGCATTGGTTCTGGTCTGAGCAACGGCTTTACCCGCCCTGCCTCCTGGATCCTCATTGGGTTGGGTGTTATTTTCCTTATCAACGATATCTACTTCATTCCCTTTCACATCCGTGAATACTTTTGGCCCATACTGCTGATAATTATTGGCCTCGTGGTAATACTCAAACCGAGGCGGCTGCGGAAGAGGTATAAGAAACAATTCGGAGGGGAAGATGAGCCTGGTATGGAAGGCGATGGTCCGGGTGGTACATTTTCCCGCTATGACAAGCTTGATTTGGTGAGCGTATTTAGCGGGCTGAAGCGTAACATTATTTCAAAGAATTTCCAGGGCGGTGAAACGGTAACCGTTTTTGGTGGGACTGAAATTAACCTTCTGCAGGCTGATTTTGAAAAGACCATCGATCTTGAGGTTACAGTGATCTTCGGAGGCCTTAAGCTCATAGTTCCACAGAACTGGGAGGTGCGCTCTGAGGTCACCAGCATTCTTGCGGGAGTTGAAGATAAGCGCTATTCCGCTGTGGAGGTGCTGCCCGAAGATAAGCGTGTGATATTGACGGGTACGGTGATATTCGGAGGGGTTGACATTGTAAGCTATTAATAGCCGTTCCGGGCGATCTTGTAAACAGCTAAACTCTTAGCTTAGCGCTTTGATGGCCACAAACCCTATCACCAAACGCAATAATTTCCTGTATTTCCTGCTCAGTATTTTGGTACTGGCAGGAATTCAGGTTTGGGGGCTGTATGAATTCAAAGGGGTAACTCCTTCCACATCGGCTATAGATGCCGCCATTAGCTGGATGCTACTAGGGGCTACCGTACTGGGGCTGGTAAATACCCTTTCGTATTATCACCCTGCCCGCGGAAGAGTCCTGCTTTCGGTTGGGGTACCCTTTATCCTTACGTGGCTATGGCTGAAAATAACAGTGTGGCTGAGCCTTTATTTTATTTCCGATATCGGCTACCATACTTTTATTCTCGAAAACCGTTTCTACCGATTTTCCGTAGCCTATCTGATGTTGGTGGGATTTATGATTTTCAGCATCCTGTGGTACCGTATTGAAGAGCGTGAGGACGAGCAGCGCAGGAAGGAAGAAACAGAGCGAATGGCGCGTGAGGCAGAGCTTTTTAAACTAAGGCAGCAGTTACAGCCGCATTTTCTTTTTAACAGCCTCAATTCAATTAATGCCCTTATAGGGAGCCGGCCGGCCGAAGCTCGGGGTATGGTACAACACCTTTCTGATTTCTTGCGTGGTACCATGCGCAGGGAAGATCATACCTTCATTCCACTTCAGGAGGAACTGGATTACCTGAAGCTCTACCTGGATATTGAGCAGGTTCGCTTTGGTCATCGCCTGAAGGTGGAGATAGGTTGTGAGGAGCACCTGCTTAACTGGAAAATTCCGCCTCTCCTGCTGCAGCCTATTCTCGAAAATGCCATTAAATTTGGATTGTATGGCACTGTGGAAAACCTGGTGATCAGTATGAAATGTTCTGAAGAGGGGGCCTATCTTATAGTGTCGATAACCAATCCTTTTGATGAGGAAATGCAGGCCCCCAAAGGCACCGGCTTTGGTTTAAAGTCGGTAAAGAGAAGGCTCTTCCTCCTCTTTGCGCGCACCGATCTTCTTGAAGTGAAAACCACGGATTCTATTTTTACTGTGAATCTTAAAATTCCGCGAATCAATGATAAAAGCACTGATAATTGATGACGAACCCCTGGCGTGTGACCTGGTGCAGGAATACCTGCAGGAATATGATCAGATAGAAGTGGCGGGTGTTTACCACGATGGGTTCCAGGCCATAAAAGCTATCGGGGAGCATGAGCCCGATCTTATATTTCTGGATATTCAGATGCCTAAGATCACGGGGTTTGAAATGCTTGAACTGTTGGATGAGCCACCTGCCGTGATCTTTGCCACAGCCTTTGACGAATATGCCATACAGGCCTTTGAATCGAATGCGGTGGATTATCTCCTTAAGCCATTTTCAAAGGAGCGGTTTGATCGTGCGGTTCAGAAATATTTGCACCGTACGGAGCATGAAAAGCAGGAAAATCGTGAGGCGGTTGCCAGAGCTATGCCAAAGGATCAAAACCGCGTGGTGATAAAGGACGGGAGCAAGATCCGCATTATTCCCGTCAAGGAGGTGATAAGGCTTGAGGCCGATGACGACTATGTGAAGATACATACGGAGCAGGGAAATTTTATGAAAAAGAAAACCCTTACCCACTTCGAGGAAAGCTTTTCGCCCGAGCAATTTGTGCGGGTTCACCGTTCTCATCTGGTGAATGTGGCACATATCACCCGTATTGATCCTTATGAAAAAAACAGCCATGTGGCACTTCTTAAAAATCAGGAACGAATACCGGTGAGCCGCGGAGGTTATCAAAAGCTGAAGGATACCCTGAAGCTGTAGGAAAATTAACTCTCAAATTCTTCCTCCTTTTTAAAAAAACCTTACTTTTGCCGTCCTTTTTTAAAGGAACTATAACTGTTTAATAATTAAATCTTTAACAAGATGAATCAGTACGAAACCGTTTTCATCATGAATCCCGTCTTATCTGAGGAACAGGTAAGGGAAACGGTGGATAAATTCAAAGGCCTTCTGGAAAGCAAGGAAGGTAAAGTGCTGCATGAGGAAAATTGGGGCCTTCGCAAGATGGCTTATCCCATTCAGCACAAGCGCAGTGGCTTCTATCACTTAATGGAATTTCAGGCGCCCGGTGAAGTTATTTCCACCATGGAAGTAGAAATGAAACGAGATGAGCGCATTATGCGCTTCCTTACCATGAAAATGGACAAGCACCATGTGGAGTTTGCCAAGGAAAGAAGAAAGAAATTACAAAACGCCTAAAAAGAATTAAGCCATGGCAGAATTAGAAACCGGATCGAATCAATCGGAAATAAGATATCTTCAACCACTGAAGATCGACACCGGCCAGCGTGAAAAGTATGACCGCTTTAAGCGTTACGGCCTCAAATACGTTGACTATAAGGATACCAACTTCCTTACCCAGTTTGTAAACGAACAGGGAAAGATCCTTCCCCGTAGAATTACCGGAACATCATTGAAGTACCAGCGAAAAGTGGCTACTGCTATTAAGCGGGCCCGTCACCTGGCTTTGATGCCTTACGTTACCGATAACCTTAAATAAGCAGGAGACATGGAAGTAATATTAAAACAAGACGTAGAAAGCCTGGGCTACAAGGATGATGTAGTAGAAGTGAAGCCAGGTTACGGCCGCAACTACCTTATCCCTTACGGATATGCCACCATGGCCACCACCGGTGCAAAACGTATGCTTGAGGAGAACCTGAAGCAGCGTAAGCATAAGGAAGCCAAGGAAATTGAGGAAGCCGAAAAAACAGCTAAAGCCATTAAGGATCTCAGCCTTAAAATTTCCGCTAAAGTGGGTAAAGGCAATAAGCTTTTCGGATCCATCAACAATGCAAATCTTGCTGAGGAATTTTCAAAAGCAGGATACCATGTGGATCGCAAGTACATCCAGATACAGGGTGGTACGGTAAAAGCCACTGGTCCTTACTCCGCTCAAATCCGTCTGCACCGCGAGGTTGTGGTTGATGTGGATTTTGAAGTTGTGGGTGACACAGGAAAGTAGAACCTGAATAAGGACTTTTTCTAATAAAAACCCTGGTAACATTACCGGGGTTTTTTATTTCGGGAGAAGAATTCCCAAAATACAGCTCAATTCCCATATTGAGATCAAATATTGAAATTAGGAATAGTCTAAGTTGTTGTTTTTAAGCGGGTTCCTAAAATGGTATAGAGATTTCATTATAGTACCTCACAATGACATTCACATAAAGGGCATTGGAAACTGAACCTAAACCTAATTGAACCCTGACTTAAACAGTCGGGGTTTTTTTATGCCTCCCGCGTAGCGCCACTGGTGAACTTCCCTAATGATCGGGAGGTAAATTCTTATCCGTGAAAGAGCCGGAGCCATAAAGTTCCGTCCAAATTTGGGAATGAATTTGTCCCCCACCTGAATTCTATTCATAACGAAGCGATTCAATAGGATCGAGTCGGGCAGCCTTTACTGCAGGATAAAGACCGGAAATCAGACCGGTGACAAGGCACAGTCCGCCTGCCAAGGCCATCCAGGCCCAGGGAACGATAAAGGTTCCCCCGATTACCATCGAAATCAGATTACCGATGATCAATCCCAAAATAGTGCCTCCAAGGCCTCCAAGTAAACAGATCATCACGGCCTCTGTAAGAAACTGACTTCTGATGGTTTTTGCCTTTGCTCCGATAGCCTTTCGCACACCAATTTCACGGGTACGCTCGGTCACCGAAACCAACATGATATTCATCAAGGCTATTGCAGCCCCAAGCATGGTAATAGCTGCAATGATAATGGCAACCATGGTTACATTTTCAAGATTTTCCAGGAGCTTTTGGGAAAGATTGTCACTCTTCGTAATGTAGAAGTTGGTTTCTTCCTTCGGTTTCAGCCTGCGTACGATGCGCATGGTGGCAGTCGCTTCCGAAATTACCTGGTCGATATTATCCCCCTGCAGTGCCATTACATTTACAGCATAGCTTTGGTTTGGCGAACTAAAGGAGGCCCGTGCTTTGCTAATTGGTAGAAACACCGACTTATCACCACCAAAACCGAAGGAATTTCCCTTTTCTGCCATTATTCCCACTACCCTGTATTTTTTTCCGCCAATCCCTATAAGATTGCCGAGGGCACCCGACTTTGGGAAGAGTTGTTCCTTAAGAGCCTTCCCGATAAGAGCCACAGAAGCCGCATTGTCCACCTCAGATTCGGTAATATTTCTTCCCTCGCCAATTTCATAACCGGCCGTATGGATATAATTTTCATCTGCTGCCCAAACCGTAATATTCGGATCAGTTTTTTTATTTCGAAACTCCACCTCCGCAATTCCGGTGGCTATATAGCTTACACTAACCATTGCCGGGTCGTCAGAAAATTTTTCCTTGAACTCCAGTGCCTGTAAATAGCTGATGGTGGGATAGGGTTTTGGCCGCTTTCCCTCTCGTCCTATCTGTATGTTTGGGCCACGGTTTTGGATACTGAAGGTATTGGCTCCCAGCAAGGCAAACTGGCCAGTAAGTGAGGTCTTGATAGCATCAATGGCTGTAAGAATTCCCACCAGTGCCATAATACCGATGGCAATGATGAGGCCCGTAAGGATGGTGCGCAGCAGTTGCCCCCTGATTGACTGGAAGGCTATGTGCATATTTTCCTTTAAAACCAAAAACTTCATAGAGACCTGTTGAAAGCCTTAAAATTATCAATAATTAATACACCCGCTGGAAAATTACCTTTGCCCCCACGCTGTGATGAGAAAGAGGGGCTCGCTTCTTCTACAAACAGTATCAAAAAATGAGTGACTCCAAAAAGAAATTAGTCCTGATAGGTTGGGATGCGGCTGACTGGCAGGTGATACAACCGCTGTTGCGGGAGGGTAAAATGCCTACCCTAAAGAAATTTATAAGTGAGGGAATAAGTGGAAATATTGCCACACTTAATCCCCCATTGAGCCCCATGTTATGGACGAGTATTGCTACCGGCAAAAGAGCCTATGACCACGGTATATTTGGATTTGTGGAAAATGACCCTGAATTGGGCGAAGTTGTTCCTGTGCGCTCTACCACGCGTAAATGCAAGGCAATCTGGAATATTCTTAATGAAGCCGGCCTTAAAACAAATCTTGTAAACTGGTGGCCTTCCCATCCCGCTGAGAAGCTGAACGGGGTATGTGTGAGCAACCACTTTCATAAGGAGGCGCCATCAAAGGGGCAGCCGTGGCCATTATCCATATCGGCTATTCATCCGGAAGAGTGGTACGGAAAGCTAAGGGATTTGCGATTGCACCCGGCAGAGCTTACACTGGCCCATGTTGCTCCGTTTATTCCGGAAGCTGCTTCTCTTGATCCTGAAAAGGATGCCGTAACTAAAACCCTGATGCGGGTGCTGGCGCATTGCAGTTCGGTGCATAATGCCTCTACTTTTTTGATGGAGGATAGCGAATGGGATTTTATGGCCGTATACTTTGAAGCTATTGATCATTTTTCGCATCTGGCCATGAAATATCATCCTCCACAGCAAGCGGGTATTTCTGACCGGGACTTTCATTTTTATCACAATATTGTAGAAGCTGCCTATCGTTTTCACGATATGATGCTCGAACGGCAGCTGGAACTAGCCGGCCCTGATTGTGATGTCATTCTCATCTCTGATCATGGTTTTCAATCCGGTGGCTTGCGTGAAGCCTCCCTCCCTGACCTTCCTGCTGCCCCGGCCCTGGAACACCGGAAGTACGGGATCTTTGCGGGCAGCGGTCCTTCTTTTCAGCAGGGTGAAACGTTGTATGGCGCCTCCTTACTGGATATCTGCCCCAGTATATTATATCACTTCGGGTTACCCGTAGCTGATGATATGGGGGGAAGGGTGCTGCATGACCTTTTTAGAAAGAAGGAGAAGGTAAGCACGATCCCGAGCTGGGAACTTACAGGGAAACCGCCTGAATTCATGGAAGTAGAAGGCTCCGGTGCCGCTCCTGAGGTCCTCAGGCAGTTGGAGGTATTGGGTTATGTGGATTTATCGCCCGATGATAAATTCGAATATGTGAACACGGAGTTGCTTTACAATCTTTGTGTGAGCCTGCTGGAAGGCAAAAAACTTTCGCAGTTAAAGGAAAAGGCACAAACGGGATGGAATAAGAGCCGCGAACTTCGCTTTGGCATATTATGGATAGAAGCTTACCTGGAGGATGGAGAATTCGCTAAAACTGCAGAGTGTCTAAAAGAGGTTGAAGGGGAGCACCCCGGCAACGCAACAATTTTATTCCTAAAGGGCCTTTTGGCCCTACAGGAGAATCAACAACCAAAGGCGCTGGAGTATTTTCTGGAAATGGAAGAAAAAGGAGTGATTTC
>CAZNMG010000431.1:0-6081 GCA_964574075.1 uncultured Owenweeksia sp. | reverse complement strand
GTGGATATTGAAGGAGGTATTGGAAACCTCTTTGCCAATGCTTCACTCCGCAGGCAGTTTCCCGATTTACCCTATTATGTGGATGGACAGCCGGCAGCCCTTTCAAAGGAAGGAACTTTTATAGGCCACCACATTATGGTGCCAAAAAGAGGTGTAGTCGTTCATATCAACGCCTTTAACTTTCCGGTTTGGGGTATGCTCGAAAAAATAGCTGTGAATCTTATGGCGGGCGTTCCCGCTGTGGTAAAGCCTTCGGAGTATACTTCGTTTCTCACAGAGCACATGGTGCACGAAATTGTTAAATCGAAAATTTTACCGGAAGGGGCACTGCAATTGGTGACCGGGTTGGGACGGGGCATTGTTGATCACGTACAACAAGGTGACACAGTAACTTTTACAGGAAGTGCCGTTACCGGTAAAAAGCTTCAGTCACTGCCCCATATGGTGGAGCGTGGCATTGTTTTTAACCTGGAAGCAGATTCATTAAATGCCGCGGTTCTTGGCCCTGATGTGGAGCCGGACATGCCGGAGTTTGACATTTTTGTGAAGGAAGTGCAACGGGAGATCACCTCAAAAGCCGGCCAGAAGTGTACCGCTGTTCGCAGAATATTAGTGCCGGAAGGTAAAATGGATCTTGTTCAGGAAGCTCTTTCCGAAAGACTGAAGAAAACCGTTATTGGCGATCCAAGAAATAAAGATGTCCGAATGGGCTCGCTCGCCAGTAAAATTCAGGTGGAGCGCCTTATGGAGAATGTTGAGCGCCTCAAGAAACAACAGGAGGTCGTATATGGCGACATCCGCGACTTTGCAGTGGTTGGGGCTGATCGGGAAAAAGGTGCCTTTGCATCTCCTATTCTTTTTCGCAACAGCGATCCCTTTAAATACACCGATGTACACGAGGTGGAATGCTTCGGGCCCGTCTCCAGCTTATTGCCATATAAGGATTTGGCAGAAGCAGTGGAAATAGCCAATCTCGGAAAAGGCTCTCTGGTTTCTTCCATTATTACCGCTGACGATAAGGTGGGGCGTGAATTTGTGGTGGAGGCTGCCCACATGCATGGCCGTATTATGGTATTGAATGCAAAATCGGCAAAAGAGAGTACAGGTCACGGTTCTCCTATGCCACTCCTTACTCACGGTGGACCGGGGCGTGCCGGTGGCGGTGAGGAAATGGGTGGAAAACGCGGCATTCTCCACTACCTGCAGCGGACTGCGATTCAGGGGCATCCTGATACCATCACTGAGATTACACAAATATATCAGCCCGGAGCCTCACGCCCCGAATCCGAAAAACATCTGTTCCGCCAGCACTTTGAAGAGCTTAAAGTTGGGGATACTGTCTATACCCACAGACATACCGTTACCGATGCCGATATTGCCGGTTTCGCCCAGGTGAGTGGCGACAACTTTTATGCGCATGTGGATGCCACATCTCTGGAGGGAACCATCTTTGAAGGGAAGGTAGCGCATGGATACTACATATTGTCCAAAGCTGCCGGAATGTTTGTAGATCCCCGCAAAGGGCCGGTGCTCTTGAACTATGGAATTGACGAATGCCGTTTTACCAAGCCCGTCTACCCCGGAATGACCATTGGTGTGAAGTTTACTGTAAAGGAGAAAATAGACCAGGAAAAGAAGAGTGAGGAAGACATTGCCAAGGGTATTGTGAAGTTCAATGCAGATGTTTATGATGAGGAAGGAGAGACCGTGGCATTGGCCACGATTCTTACGATGGTTAGGAAATTGGATCAGAGCTAAGGTTTGGTGAACTCAAGAGCTTTGATCTGCCGGTCTGTCATTACATAAAGTGTTTGATCCGTTGCGGTAAAATCTTCAATCCAGAAAGGTTGTCCGTTCTGTTTATATGAAAAAAGTATTCTGTTGGTTTTTGGGTCATGCACATTCATGATGTATATATTCTGAAGCGCATCAAACTCAGGAGAGCTTAGGTAAAGCAGCTTATCTTGAACCTTTCCGATTTTGTGCGGGTGCAGGTAATTGTTCTCTATAGTCCAAAGCAGTTCTCCTGATTTAAGATCGATTGAGCCGAATTCAAGTCCCCAGTCAAAGACTACCCGATCTCCAATGCGAATCCGCTGCCCCCGGGTAGATTTATATGGTCCGAAGTCATTGCTCCATTCCATACTAAAGGGTTGAGAAGCGTTTAGAAGGTGCATTTTGGTGCCGCCACCAACAATTAACTTTTCGTCAAAAATCGATAGCCAACTCCATTGTCCAAAGCTATTGCCGGGTTCAAATTCCAACAGATCTTCAGTTGTGTTTGAGGTAGGATCAATATGAAAAAGTACAATTTCCTTTTGGGAATTTACCTCCCTTTCAACCATAACAAAAACCTTTTCCTCAAGAGCTGTAAATTGACGAATAATGTATTCCCCATTACCAGTACCGAAAGCGCGGAAATCGGCCAAGGTATCGGTTTTATCCGCATCGAGTCTGTACCGCAGCAGCAACGGTCCATCCTGGTTGTTGAGATTTGCGATAACAGCATGGATACTATTGTTGTAATAAAGAGAATAAAAATGATTGGAAGAATTATTTTTAAAAGGGGTAATGGATTCCACACTGCCATCGTCAAGATCCAGTAGATAGTAATTCTCTTGGGCACTGGGGATGAAAAGCTTGTCCCCTATGATAGCAGGGAAAGGCATGTCAATCATTTCCGACAACTGCCATAAAACTTCACCGGTAGCACGATCCCTCCGCTCAACCACGCGATCATAGGAGTCCTCCAAAATATATGCTACCACGAGGTCACCTTCATAGGTGCCAATGAATTCTACGCTGAACAGCTTCTGATCATCTGCATATAGTTTATTCCAGGCGGATGAAATTTGAAGAGTAAAGTTTCTGACCTCCTCTTCCTTTTTGCAGGAAATAAGGATGATTATAACTAAAAAGACTAAATACCTGTGCATGGTAATGAAATACAAACAAAATTACCTTTGGGTTAAATATATGTTTTTAAACTCTATTAGTAAAGTATACCAACAGGAGCTGCTATTTTCTGAACTTAGCCTCAAAATTCTTTTTAAAAAATGCTTACTCACTGGAAAAACCCCCACCCTCCCCGACCCCCTTTTTTTGCAGTGATCTTCATTTCTAAAAAAGGCGCAGATCTCGAAGGATATCAGGAAATGGACGATCTTATGATGCAGCAGGCACAGCAGCAGCCAGGGTATCTGGGCTACAGCTACGTATCTGGTGATGAGGGCGGCATTTTCATTAGCTATTGGCAGGATGAGGAAAGCATAGACAACTGGAGGAGAAATGAAGGTCACCTGCAAGCCAAAAGCAAGGCACCCCGCTGGTATGATTATTATCACTCCATTATTTCGGAGGTAAAATCAAGTAAAATATTTGACCGCCAACTCCTTAAGGGCAATTATTAATTTACCCTTCATTGGTTGTATTAAATCAGGTGAGTACGCGATGATGAGAAGGCTGAGCAGGATTAATCCATATTTTGGGGAAACCGCTCGGCATGATATTTCATAATGGTTTACGCACTCCCAGCCTTCCTCAAGAACAATTTAAGCGGTCATCTGCTTTAGTAACATAGTTTTTAAAGCATGACGCTACTAATCTTCTACCTGCTATTGGCATTGGTGGTCTCCTTCTTCTGTTCATTGCTGGAGGCAGTGCTTCTGAGTATCACTCCCAGTTACATCGAAGCCCAAATGGCTGCCGGTAAAAATTGGGCAAAGCGCCTCGTATCCTATAAAAAGGATATTGACCGTCCGCTTGCAGCCATCCTATCTCTAAACACCATAGCACATACCGTAGGAGCTGCCGGTGTGGGTGCACAGGCAGTAAAGGTCTTCTCCAACGTTTCTGTGGGAATAATTTCCGCAATTCTTACTTTGCTCATTCTGGTGTTTTCAGAAATTATTCCCAAAACCATCGGGGCCCGTTTCTGGAAAAGTCTTGGATTTTTTACCACAAAGTCCCTTCAGTTCCTACTCATCCTACTTTACCCCTTTGTGCTCCTCTCCCAGATTATTACACGGATATTTAAAACCAGCTCTGAACCTACAGTGGAGCGTAGCGAGGTAACAGCCCTTGCGGAAATAGGAAGAAGGGAAGGGGTTTTTTCAGATCACGAAGCCCGGATACTGCAAAACCTGGTGCAATTGCGATCGGTATCCGTGCGTGATATAATGACGCCACGCACTGTAATGATAGCCGCCCGTGAGGAAATGACTCTAAGGGAATTCTCCGAGGATGATCGCTTTTACCGCGTATCGCGCATTCCACTGTTCGAAAAAAACACGGACAACATACACGGCTTTGTACATAAAAATGATGTGCTTACCAAAGTCAGCAAGGGAGAGAATGAGCTTACATTGAAAGATTTAGCCCGAGAGATCACCGTGGTTCCCGACAATCAAAACATTTATAAATTGTATAGCCACCTTGTAGAAGCAAACAATCACATAGCATTGGTTGTGGAAGAATTTGGTGGAACGGCAGGCCTGGTAACGATGGAAGATGTACTCGAAACCCTTCTTGGGCTTGAGATCACCGATGAATTTGACAAGAGCAAGGATCTTAGGGAATATGCCCGAAACCGATGGCGTGACCGCGCCAAACGTTTAGGGTTCCCCGTTGAGGGACCAGGGGAGCGTGAGGATAAGCCAGAGTAAAAACTTTAATTTTGGCCGCTAAACAGTAATTTCATGACTGAAGCAGTAAACCAGGGCCATGTGATCACTGAGATCAGCGATGGCCTGGCAACAATTGAATTTTTCCATCCACTTAGCAATTCACTGCCCGGAAAACTCTTGGCGGAGCTTGCCCGAAGTATAGCGGAGGCAGGCGATAATGACCAGGTGTTAGTGATACTCCTGAAGTCCTCTGGTGATCGCGCCTTTTGTGCAGGTGCCTCTTTTGATGAATTGGTATCCATAAACGACCTTGAAACGGGTAAGGAGTTTTTTAGCGGCTTTGCAAAGGTGATCAATGCCATGCGTAAATGCCCTAAGTTTATAATAGGAAGAGTACAGGGAAAAGCTGTAGGAGGAGGCGTGGGCCTGGCATCTTCAGTGGATTACTGCTTTGCTACAGAGCATGCATCTATAAAACTCTCTGAGCTTGCCGTGGGTATAGGCCCTTTTGTGGTAGGCCCGGCTGTAGAGCGCAAAATAGGGCTCAGTGCAATGAGTGATCTGGCCATTAATGCTACAGAGTGGCGCGATGCGCAATGGGCGCGCGAAAAAGGCCTCTATAATTACCTTTTTAGGGATGCCGGGGAGATGGACACCGCAATTACCGAACTGGTGGAAAAGCTGAAGAAGTCTAACCCTGATGCTATGCGTATGCTGAAAAAGGTTTTTTGGCGGGGAACCGATGACTGGGATCAGCTGTTGGCGGACAGGGCCGTGCTCAGTGGCAAACTGGTACTTTCCGACTTCACCAAAAATGCCATAGCGGCTTTCAAAAAAAAGTAAACAACCATTCCATATTATGATTAAAACTACATTTTTTAGCTTTCTTATTTTAGTAAGTGTAAGTGCCACAGCGCAGATAGACAGCCTCGCTCGCGCTGTGCAGGATACCGACACCGCCTGGAAAGTGGGCGGTAATTTCGGTCTTCAGTTTGCCCAGGCGGCCTACAGCAACTGGCAGGCAGGCGGGGCAAACTCTTTAGCCGGAAACGGCATCCTAAGCACCTTTGCCAATTATGACAATGGAGGGGATTGGAGTTGGGTCAACAGGTTGGATATTAGCTATGGACTGAATTATCAGGATACAATCTTTAACAAAACTGATGACCGGCTGGAGCTACAATCAAGGGTTGACAGGCAGTTCAGTGAACATTGGAGTTTGAGCGGACTTGTCAACTTCCGGACCCAATTTACCAATGGCTATTCCGAACCCGGGCAACGTGGGGACTCTGTAAGGATTTCAACATTCATGGCACCTGGCTATCTGATAACAGGAGTGGGTTTTACTTATAAATTAAAAGACAAATTCAGCGCCTTTCTCTCCCCACTTACGTCAAAGATGACTTTTGTGCAGGATCAGCGGCTGGCCAACCTGGGCGCTTTCGGAGTGGATAGC
>CAZNMG010000430.1:0-16211 GCA_964574075.1 uncultured Owenweeksia sp. | reverse complement strand
TACAGGAAACACTCTTCCTGAACCACAATGAGCCAAACCATCTTTATTAAAAATATGGTGTGCGAACGCTGCAAACGAAGCGTGGAGCATATTCTGAACACCCTTGAAGTTGCCTATACCGAAGTTCGACTGGGCGAAGTTATTCTTACCATTGGGATCAAACCATCAGTAAAACCCCAACTTTCCAGAGCCCTGGAACGCGAAGGCTTTGAATTGCTTGAAGACCGGGACAGCCGTATTATTAACCAGATCAAGAATGAGGTTCTTCGTTTTGTGCAGCATCATCATGATCATATTAAGGAAACCCTGAGCGGGCATTTGGCCGTACACCTCAACAAGGAATACTCCAGCCTGAGCAAACTCTTTAGCCAGGTAGAAGGGCGTACCATTGAGAAATACTACATAGAGCAGCGTATAGAACGGGTGAAGGAACTTCTGGTCTACGATGAACTGAACCTATCTCAAATTGCCGATGACCTAGGATTCAGCAATGTAGCTCATCTTTCTGCTCAATTTAAAAAGGTTACAGGGATGACACCGACTGCTTTTAAAAAACTGGGCGCACAAGGCCGGCAGAAGCTTGATGAAGTCTGACACTGAAGAAGTCTTTAGGTAATTTCGATATTTGTCGCGGCAGGCTGGTACAGAAGCATTATGCAGCAACAACACAAATGGCTTAGACAGCTACCTTTCTGGCTAAGCTTTATTTCGCTCATTGGTTTTATTGAAGAAGTAGGTTTCGATGTAAAACCCTGGGTAAGCCGGTATTTAAACTGGTTATACCTTTCCTCTATTATTGTGGGGCAGCTTTACCTGGCAGTGCGCTATCTGAAGCCTAAAGAGCGGCCTCCTTCTAAGGTGTGGCTCTTCGATGCAGTACTTTTCATGGGGTTGACTTTGGTATTGCTCAACTTTGCAGGCATGGTTTCGCTGCCTGTAATGGGTGCAAAACGCTATCTCTTTTTAGGGGTTGTACTGATTTTCCTGCGCGAGTTTTCCGGGCTCAATATCAACATTACAAAAGGATACCTAAACCCGGCCCAGCTTTTCATAGCAAGCTTTCTGTTTATTATTTTCTGCGGCTCCCTTTTGCTGATGCTTCCCAACGCAACACACAGCGGCATATCCTACCTTAATGCACTCTTTACATCTACAAGTGCCGTATGTGTTACAGGGTTGATAGTTGTAGACACAGGTAGTTACTTTACGCAATTTGGTCAATCGATCATTTTGATTCTCATACAGGTTGGTGGCCTGGGGATTATGACCTTTACGAGCTACTTCAGCTATTTCTTTACAGGAGGGGCCTCTTACGAAAACCAGCTTATGCTGGGTGAAATTACCAATTCGGATAAGCTCGCAGAAGTTTTTAGCACACTTAAAAAAATAATTATTCTTACTTTCTCCATTGAAGCAGTGGGTGCCTTACTTATTTATATTGATGTTGATCCCTCCATTATTCCACCTGAAAGTAACCGTCTTTTCTTTTCAATCTTTCACTCCATCTCCGGATTTTGTAATGCCGGTTTTTCCACCCTTTCCAACAGCCTCTATGATGCAGAGTTTAAGTTCAATTACTCCCTGCAGCTGGTTATCGCTTTCCTCTTCATCCTTGGGGGGATAGGCTTTCCCATCCTCTTTAACTTTGCCCGGTATCTCAGATATCTCATAATGAGAAGGCTGCCCTTCGCCCTGCGCAAAGGCCCGCAAAAATATATGCCATGGATCATAAATATCAACACCAGGATAGTGCTCATTACTACAGCAATTTTGTTGGTTATCGGCAGTGTATTATTCCTTTGGCTGGAGTATGACAATACCCTGGCCGAGCATAATTTATTCGGGAAACTGGTGACCGCCTTTTTTGGAGCAGCCACACCCCGCACAGCCGGCTTTAATTCAGTGGATATGTCATCCCTGGGCTTCACCACTGTCATGATCATTTTTTTCCTGATGTGGATTGGTGCATCACCTGGTTCTACAGGTGGCGGTATTAAAACCAGCACCCTTGCTATTGCCACTCTCAATTTTATGAGCCATGCCCGTGGCAAGGAGCGTATCGAAGTATTCACGCGGGAAATTTCAGGCAGGTCGGTGCAGCGTGCCTTTGCCATTATTTCACTTTCACTGGTGATCATAGGTGCAGCTGTAGCACTTATTACCACTTTTGACCGTGATAAAACCTTGCTGTCCATTGCCTTTGAAAGCTTTTCGGCCTATAGTACGGTAGGCCTCAGCCTTGGAATCACGGCTGATCTGAGTAGCGCAAGTAAAATGGTGATTATTTTTACCATGTTTATAGGCAGAGTCAGTATGTTGACAATACTTGTGGCGTTGTTGCGCAAAGCTAATTATCAAACCTACCGATATCCCAACGAGCACATTGTCATTAATTAGAAAAAGAGAGCTATGAAATGTATTATCATCGGTCTTGGAAATTTCGGTTCGGCATTAGGCGACAAGCTTACGCAACTGGGGCACGAGGTGATCGGGGTTGATCAGAATATGCAGAAGGTGGAAGCCTATAAAGAAATTCTCACCCACACCATCCAGCTTGACTGTACTGACCCTCAGGCGGTAAAAGTCCTTCCCTTACGCGATGCCAACCTGGTTATGGTATGCATAGGCGAAGAGGAAGGCGCCAACATAATGGCCACCGCCCTGATGAAACAAATGAAGGTAAAACGCCTTATCAGCCGCTCAGTAAACCCGCTGCATGGTACAGTATTGGAAGCGATGGGCATTGAGGAAATTGTACACCCTGAAGAGGAAACAGCAGAACGATGGGCTCAAAAGATCAATATCACAGGAGTACTTGAGTCCTTTGAACTGGCTGAAGACTACAATATAGTGGAAGCCGAAGTGCCCGAAAGTTTTGTAGGTAAGAGTCTTGAAGAAATTGGCCTCACACGCACCTATCATGTTTTGGTACTTACAACCATAAAAAGCCGGAAGGAGAAAAATCTGATAGGTGCCACAAAAGAGGTCAAGGAGGTTCAGGGCGTGGCCACCTCTGCCACTGTGCTTAAAAAGGATGACATCCTTGTGCTGTATGGAAATATCAGGGATATCAAAACTCTCTTAAAGAAGGAATACAATCAGGATTGATGAGGCGAGGCTTATCCGTCCCATCCGAGCAAAGTGCAATTGGCAGAATTTACAAGGCACGCGTTGTGTTATTTTTAGCCTTTTTAGGATGCTGGTACGGTTATAGAGGAGGTTAGTATAGTTGTGTTGGCATCACTAATGCTAATTTTATAATACCTTTCCATAATTCTTAAAAAGACAGCTCTATCATAATTCATACTTTTGCATCTGTGAAAAGGATCAAAGCCATACTTACTATCACCATTGCAGGTCTTCTGCTGTGCTCAACCCTGGGCTTTGCAGTAAGCCGGCATTACTGCATGGGCATGTTGGTGGAAGAGAGCTTTTATCACATTTCTGATGACTGCGGAGAGGATACTGATGACCACTGCCCCGGAGATGAGGGCCACTTAAAAATGAATTGCTGCGCTGACGAAAATATCGTTCTGGGCGGTGTGGAAGTGCTGACAGCTTCAAAGGAACAATTGAAGTTGACCCTCGAGTTTTCATCAGCTTTTTTCCTTACAAACCCGCTTCTCGCCCTTACTGCTCCAACCCACAAACTACCAACGATCTTTCCTCCCGCACCTCCTGAACTTTCAGGAAAGGATATTCTGGTGCGCGACCAGCGTTTTCTGATTTAGAGAAAAATTGAGCAGAGCGTCCTTCAATGGACGCCCCCAAATTATTATTTCAATTTCAAAAAATTTAATCTCTATTAAAATGAAAACGATAACAAAATATTTCTCGGTTCTTGCTCTTTGTTTTACCGCCACTTTCAGCTATGGCCAACAAATGCAGGATACAACCATGATGGTAAACGGTGTGTGCGGCATGTGCCAGCGCGTCATTGAAACGGCAGCCTTCTCATTAGAAGGAGTGGAGAAAGCGGCCTGGAGCCCTGAAACAAAAGTGCTGGAGCTAACTTATGATGCTGAGCTTGTAAACTTGAAACAGTTGAGCGCTGCCATTGCCAAGTCAGGATACGACACCGAATATCAAACAGCTACTGAAGAGGATTACCTCGCTCTTCACAAGTGCTGCTACTACCGCGATCCCAAGGTAGTGGAAGATCACAAAAAAGAGTAAGCGCTATGAGAGTTATAGCAATATTTCTAGGGGCAATGCTTTTGCCCCTGATTTCGCTTGCGCAGATCTCGGGGACCATAACCGGTATAGAAGGGGAGGAAATAAAACCCCTTCCTGGCGCTAATGTGTTCTGGAAAGGGACCGAAACCGGTGCCGTGACCGATACAAAAGGCCGCTACACAATAGAACGGATAGAAGGTGTGAATACCCTGGTGGTCAGCTTCATCGGATATCAGCCGCAATCGCAGATCATTATATCCAAAAAGGGAACAATCAACTTTACCCTTATTCCCGCAGGTAGTGAACTCGACCAGGTGGAAGTGGTGGGTAAAGTGGATGCTACAACAGTTGACCTCAAAAGGGCGGATCTTACCTACCGCATCGATGATAAGGAACTTCGAAAGGCGGCTTGTTGTAATCTCAGCGAAAGCTTTGAGACCAATGCCTCCGTAGATGTGTCCTTTACCGATGCGGTAACAGGACAGCGCCAGATTGAAATGCTGGGTTTGGCCGGAAAATACGCGCTCATTCAGCGGGAAAATATCCCCTATGCAAGGGGGCTCAATGCCAACAGTGGGCTCACCTACATTCCGGGGCCATCTGTGGAAGGCCTGCAGCTTACCAAGGGTTTAAGTTCCGTAATGAATGGCTATGAAAGCATCACCGGGCAGATAAATGTTGATCTATACAAGCCCGAAACGGGCCCGTTGTTTTTTGCCAATGCTTTTGTAAACCAGGGAGCCCGGTCGGAGATCAACATACTGGCAAACGCTCAGAATAAAGAAAGAAGTTATGCAGGGCTTATGGCCCACGGAAGTATTGTACCCTTTGCGCAAGACCGGAATGATGATGGTTTTGCGGATATGCCTGTTCGTTCGCAGATCAACCTTTTGCCGCGCTGGCACTGGCGCAGTAAAGATGGTCACTGGGAAGGGCAACTTGGAATCAGCTACGTGGGCGATCAGTCCGAAGGCGGCCAGATGTCATTTTTGGAAGAGGGGCCGGATACGAATGAAACGAATTGGGGATTCACCTCTGATGCCACCCGCATTGAGGCTTTCGGAAAAAGCGGGTATATGTTTGAAGACCCCAACCGCAGTATCGGCATTATTTACAGTATAGGCAAGCATACCCGCACCGCTACATTTGGCGACCGCTCGTATGATGGTTCTCAGAACAGTGCGTACCTCAACACGATTTACCAGGGCATATTGGGATCCACCTTTCATAAATTCCGCACCGGTGTGTCGGTACAGGCTGACTGGACCAGTGAAGAACTCTACACCGGACAGAGAGAGACTTACCTTTATTCGAACACCCGCAATGAAGTTGTGCCGGGGGCTTATTTTGAGTACACTTTGGAACCAGGCATCAATTTCACACTGGTTTCAGGGGTGCGTGCCGATTACAACAGTTATTTTGATAAACTGTACGTGACACCCCGCCTTCATCTGCGTTACATGCCTACGGAGCATACTACCTTACGAATAGGAGGAGGACGCGGACAACGTACGCCCAATGTGATTAATGAAAACCTCAACATATTGGCCAGCAGTCGTTCGCTAGATTTTAGTGCTGTGGATACAACGCTCCCTGAAACTGCCTGGAACAGCGGATTTAGCGTTGCCCAGGACGTGCATATCGGCAACAAGAAAATTGGAATTACCGCGGACGCCTTCTATACCTGGTTTTCAAACAAGCTTGTAACTGACCTGGACGTGCATGCCACCGAGGCCAGTTTCATATACACTGAAGGAAGTCGCTCATTGAGCGTGCTGGGGCAGATAGATTATGAGCTTTTCCGCAATTTTGACCTTCGCCTGGCTTATAAGTACCTTAACTCCGAAGAGGAATTTATTGCAGGATTGCGACAGTCGTACATGGTGCCTAAGCACCGCGCCTTCGCCAACTTTGCCTATGCGACTGCGGATTTATGGAAGTTCGACCTAACCCTCAACTGGTTTGGTGAGAAACGCCTGCCGGATACGGAGTTCAGCCCTGTGGAGTTTCAACGTCCTCAATATTCAGATGCTTTTTTCACGGTAAACAGCCAGATAAACAAGGAGTTTAAAGGTGGCTGGGAAGTGTATGCCGGAGTGGAAAACCTCCTTGACTTCCGGCAGGATGATCCGATCGTAAATGCCGCTGATCCCTTTGGCGACTACTTCGATTCCAACTTCGCATGGGGTCCGGTGTTTGGCCGCAATATTTACCTTGGAGTGAATTACAGGCTCGAGCAAAAGGATTGATACTTTTAATGGATGAAGGTAAATGTAAAAATGCCATCCCGCTTGCGGTATTATTACCTGCGGGAGCTGGTTCTTTATCGTAGCAACCTCTCCGGCAATAGCCTCACTCAGGCCTGGCATCACCTTGAAAGAGCGCACATTATTGGGCAGTTATACCCTGTGGAGCACACTTATGCGCATTGGCTGATGCTGAAGTTTGGGATACAGATAAAGAATGCCCGGGAAATTTCAGGCCAGCTGCCAAGGTTACTGGTTGGAGGTGTAAAATCGTTTGTCGGGAAAATACCGGTGGGCAATAGCGGGGGAGCAAACATTCCCCCGCTGCGGCCCTTGCCCCTGCCCGAGGATATCAGCCGGATCTTCAAAAAGGTTTTATAAAGGAGTTCACAGCCATGCAACACCATCATCATTCGAATACGGCAGGCGGAAATTTAAAGGTTGCCTTTTTTCTCAACCTTGGATTTTCAATTCTCGAAATGGTTGGCGGGTTATTTACCAACAGCGTGGCCATCCTATCGGATGCGCTTCACGATCTGGGAGACAGTCTTTCCCTGGGTCTTTCATGGTACCTCGAAAAAAAATCAGGCAGGAAGGCAAACCAGAACTTTACATTCGGCTACCGCAGGTTTTCATTGCTGGGGGCACTCATCAACAGCCTGGTATTGGTGGCGGGCTCATTTTTTATAGTGGTGGAAGCTGTGAAAAGGATTCAGGACCCTGAACCATCGGATGCCAGGGGGATGATAATATTTGCCTTGATTGGCATTGCTGTAAACGGATATGCTGCCTGGAGGCTGACCTCGGGAAAGTCTCTCAATGAAAAGGTGGTGAGCTGGCACCTGCTCGAAGATGTGCTGGGTTGGGTAGCCGTTCTTATTGTAGCCGTGGTGCTGCTTTTTTACAACATATTGTGGCTCGACCCTGCATTGTCCCTGGCTATCACGGTTTTTATCCTCTTTAATGTGGGGAAAAGACTGAAGGAAACCATTTTCGTTTTTTTGCAGGGAAAGCCCGAGGGGGTGGATCTCAATGCCATCCAGGATAAGATCCTGAAAATTCCCAATGTAAAATCACTGCACCACACTCACCTATGGACACTCGATGGGGAACATCATGTGTTCACTACCCATATCAGGCTGCAAAATATCAGGCATTTCAGTGAAATTATTCATGTGAAGGAAGAGGTGAAGAAGATGCTGCGGGAGGAGTATGAATTCTCTCACTACACCATCGAAACCGAACTTGATGAGGAAAGCTGCAACCTTATTCATTGAAGCATCTTTCGCAGCGCCTGCGCATTGCGAATGGCATGTGCCTCATAATCATTGTTGAAGTAAATGAAGATACGCTGAGGGTTTAACTTCTCAATTTTCCTTACCCACTCCTTTAGCTCCTTAAAATGCTTAATGTGGACTAAACCAGGATTCTGCCATCAAGCTTTCTGCCTTAATAATCTACAAAAGAGAAGAAGAAGTTTAAAGCCTGCCCGGGATTTTATTTTTCTTTTCGGAATGTTTCTGTAGCATTCCAAAGGTAAGTTTGGCCTTTACTTTCCATACTCCGGTAATTTCTTTCTCTTCCACCCTGCAAACCGGGAAGGTCTTTCCGTCACAGCTAAAGAGTAAAGCCCCATCCACAAGGTGTACACGTTTAAGAATTACTCTCCCCCCGGTACGGATCATAATTATACTCCCGGAGGGAACCCCCCGCAGGCTCTGTACCTTCAGACAAACAAGATGATCTCCCTTCTCAAAGGTGGGCTTCATACTATCATCAGTAAGTCTAAAAAGATCCCCAAAGGTAAAGCCCTCGAGTTCCACTTTTTTCAGATCGCCTCCACTGACCTTCTCCCGGATGTAGCCCGCCCGGCTCAGCAGCATTTTCTTATGGGCAAATGAAACTCCGGGCCCGGGGGAGAGGCGCTTTGTGCCGCAGTGGTAGCCTATCAATTGACAGTTTTCAGTCATAAGCTTTCCTTCTCATTTTGCCTGTGAAAGGCATCTTAACGACCTGGGTGGTCCAAATATTTAATTGCAATATAAAGGTATTGCTTTTGTAAATACAACCTTTTATTTCCTTAGGATTGAATTAATTATCTGTTCCCGGGTTTTCAATAATGAAACCACCTGCTGAAAGTTTTGCTCGCAGCTATCTAACTCATTTTGTAATTCCTGCAGCTGAGTGGTAAGCGTGGCTATTCTGTTAAATTCATTCCGGGATGATCGCAGAAAATCCCAGGTAACCTTACCCACCACTTTCCACAAGGCTTCTATATCTGCGCTATTTACAATCCTATTGTCATACCCGAGGTTTTCACTGCTGAGAATGCAATTGTCCCCATCCAATACGATATTCTTTACCAGCAACATATCTTCAAGAACCAGTACAGCAATACCTTCTTTCCCCAGGCTTGCAGGACTCTCGATTTTGCGGCATATCAGGAAATCATCCTCTGCAATAAGGGGGGACATGCTGTCGCCATGGACCCTAAACATTAATATCCCATCTCCCGAGAAGCCAGGGATACGGTATGATTCAAGCATCTCATGAAAAGTATCCGTTGTATAGTTTTTTACAAAACTCGCGGCTGCCTTGCGGTCTACAAGGTAAATGGGCTTCTCACTTTGCCCGTCTATCTCACCTTCCAGAAGCGTGTGCAGCCTTGTTTTGAATATTTCGCCAATTCGGAGTATTTCATCGATAGTGGGGGAGGCTCCTGATTGAAGCTCGGTAAGTCTTTTGAATGAAACATCGAGTTTATGGGCCAGATCAGATGCCGAAATTGGCGAGGAGCTCAGAATGGCTGAAATTTTTCTTGACGAGTAAGTACCCATGTGCTTGATATTTTTGAAGGCGGAAACTTCAAGTAATACCAGAATTGGATACTTTGCTAAAAATTAACCCTTGGTGAATTACGAAGTTAAGCTTTATTATTGGAAAGTAAAGCTTTTCTTACAAGACTTTAGGAAAAAGAACTGGTGTGTACTGGTCATCCTTCCCCCAATCTCTTCTTCAGGTCAGCTAGTTCAGATTTAAAAAAGCCCATCTGTTTCTTCATTTCTCTGATTTTTTCAGAGAGTTTATCTATTTCATATCCGCTTGCGGGCTGCAACTTTTCAATGAGTTTCGTCACCTTGGCATCCACCTTCCAAATTTCATCTATCTCGTCTTTATCCAGGATATACGTTTTAAACTTTGGGTTATCGCTTTCCAGCAAGAGGACGTCTCCATCAAACCGGAGCCTCTTTACCACAATATCCGATTTGGTAACCAGGACGGCCAGGTCCCCATCTTCCAGTTGGTTTACGTCCTTCACCTCTGAACATACCAGGTGATCATCCTGCAAAAGTGTAGGTTGCATACTGTCGCCATGAACCAAAAATATGCGATGATTGCCCCTCTTATTAAACCCCGGAATACGGTAATATTCAAGCTGACTGAAGTAAGTAGGATCGTCCTTATGCTCGAGATAGCCTGCAGCGGCCTTAGAGTCGATCATCACAATATAATCCATCTCCAATGACTCATAGCCCGCTCCCATGATGAACCAGTTGAGATCAGCTTTAAAATAAGTGCTTATTTCGATTAACTCACTTATGGTGGCATCAGAGGAGTCTTCAATGTTCCGGATCTGCTCCAGGTTCAGTTTGGTAGCTCCGGCCAGGTCATCCTGGGAAAGTCCCTTTGAATTTCTTAATCCGACCAATCGCTCCGCGAGATCCATTTGCCTTCTTAATTTTATGGTTGACTTTACCAGAGCAAGTTATCCATTTCATTAAATACTATTTCATCAATCTTCCTGATTTTCAACCTTCCTCCTCATAAAAAAGTTTATAATATTTCCGGCCGTGATCATCGGTGCCTTTCTCAATTTTTTCTCGGTCACCATGGATGTACACATGAAAGTTCTTGTCGAGCTTGAGAACGCTTTTAAATACCCGCTGTTTCTTCTTCACTGCTTCCGGTGATATCCCAAAAACCTCGGCAAAATTGAGATCATCCTTATCGCGGCTTACCGAATATTCGCGAAATCGTTCTCCCACCCCTTTATCCTCAAATACTTTTTCGCTGAAATCGTCAAAGTTAAAATGCTCACTCTCCTTAAAATAATCCTTGCTCCGGTTTAAAAGATCAATGGCTTTGTCCCGTTCAAGGCTGCCCTCCTCATTCAGGTCAGTGTCTATAAAGTTTTTGGCCAGTGATATGATGGAGGAGGTTTTAGTGAATTCAGTGCTCCGCGATTTAATTTTTAAAAAATCATCAAACCAATACCGCGCTTCATCGCCCTTGTTGACATTGTCAACGGCAAGCACCTGGTAACCATCTTCAGCACTTTCGTTAAAGATGAGGCAGGCCTTATCAACCTTTGCGGGGCTGATGCCCTGGTAACTATAGATCTCAATAACATCATCCTGATTTTCGGTAAAGAGAAAGGGCTGCTTTTTTTCAGATTTAAAAATGCCAATGGCCGGAGCCTCTATGGCGCCAAACCGCAGGTTCTGAAAATAAATTACCATCACCTCCCCACTCTTTATCTGGGGATGCTGTGAAGCATCGTGGAGCATTTTTGCGAGAGCCGCAGATTTCTCTATAAAGGATGAGGGATTTGAAAAAATTTCCCGGGCAGTGGCGTACACATTATTCATCTCCAGATCGGCCGGGTGAGTAAACTGGTAAAAGTCAGGCGAGCGAAAGGCAGAAAATACATAATCCCACACAATCTTCCGTGTAGGTTCATCAAGTCCCGACTCATTTTCACTGATAATAAGCTCATCATCCTTAAGCTTGTTGCCCACATAGTGAACTACAACAGAAGAAAGGTGGCTTAGGGTAGCTTCGAACATGAAATGGAATTTAAAGGAATGCCAAAACTACTCCTTAGCGGAGAAAAGAAAAAAGAGGATAGTTAGCTCCCGGTCAGTAATTTTCAAAGTTCGAATTCATCTATTGACATTTACATCCATCTGGCCTTATTTTTGAAAGCTGCTCCTAAACCATTTCCAACAATCGTATGAAAAAAATTATACCTCTTCTGCTTTTGTTCACCGTGCTGGCTTGCGAGGATGATGAACCTTTACCACAAACCAACCGCTACTTTAAACTGACAGAAATAACCTCCCTTCCGGCTTTGGCGTATGACCCTGACGGCAGCCCACCCGATGTGCGCGTTGATTTGAAGAGACGCTCTTCCAACTTCTGGGAATTCAGCACCGAAACCGAAAACAATGCTGCATTGCCCACTTTCCTGGTTTTTCCGGCAGAGATATTAGCTACCGATGAGCTCTATGAAATCAGGATTGTAGATGAAGATCTTAATCAGCCCGATGATTACGAGATCTTCTTCTGGACCTTTCACGCCTTTGATGAAGGTGAGGATGGGGAGATTACCTTTTTCGATGGTAATCAGCGGGTAATGACGCTGAATTTCAATGTAAAATAAACCTGCCCATCCTTCAGGAGAAGACCTTTGTCACCAGGTAGGCCTGTTTCAAAATTCTCCTGTAAAAATTTCCTCTATCGCAGTAGAACCAAGGCACTATTCCTATGTTAATAGCTTATAGTTTTATTTCATTAATAATAACCCCATAAACATTAAAACCATGAGTAAGCTAAAAACACTGGAGGATCTTTTTCATCATCAACTAAAGGATTTATATAGTGCAGAAGAACAATTAATAGAGGCGCTGCCAAAAATGGCCAAAACAGCCCACCATAAAGAATTGAAAGACGCCTTTAATGAACACCTTGAAGAAACCAAAAATCACAAAAAGCGCCTTGAAGAAATCGGCAAAACCCTGGATATAAAGGTCTCCGGAGAAACCTGCAAAGCCATGAAAGGCCTGATCAGGGAAGCTGAAGACTTTATTGCCGAAGATGCCACTAATGATGTGCGCGATGCCGGACTCATTGCCGATGCCCAAAGAGTGGAGCACTATGAGATCTCCGGATACGGTACAGCCGTGGCATTTGCCAAGGCATTAGGTAAAAATGATGTGGCACAAAAGCTGGATGAAACCCTTAAGGAAGAGGGGAACGCTGACAAAAAGCTGAATAAGTTAGCATTGAGCAACATCAATAAGGAGGCAAAAGCGGCCACCGCCTAGAGGATTTTTTTTATATAAGAATAAGAAAGCCCGGCACCATCCCCGGGCTTTTTCTTTTCTACTCCAGTTTTTCTGTTAGCTGAACAATCAGTTCATGAATGTAGGTGTTTGGATAAACACCCGAAAATTTTTCAGCCCCCGGCCCGTAAGCCAATACCGGCACCAGCGCAGCACTATGTCCCCCGGTACTGAAGGTAGGCTTTATAGAATTATAATCACTTTGCATCCCCTGAAAGGGCACCTTTTTTTGTTCGCTGCTGAGGCTGAATCCTCCGGTTTCGTGATCAGCGGTAACAATAACCAGTGTATTCCCGTCTTTTTCAGCAAAATCCAATACCGCTCCTACTGTCTGATCAAAATCGAGAACCTCTGCAATCAAATATCCTGCTTCATTAGCGTGTCCGGCCCAGTCAATTTGTGAACCTTCAATCATCATGAAAAATCCGTCTTCGTCCTCTGACAAAAACTCTATCCCGAGCTGAGTGGCATTCTTTAGAAATTCACCCCTGCCGTGAAGCATTGTAGGCATTCCGTCTTCTGCCAATAAGAAGCCATGGCGCTTATTCCTGTCCATATCCTTTTCTGATTTCAATCCATCCAGGGCGATATTCCAGCCCTGCTCTGCAAGCTGCTTCAGAAGTACATTAGTCTTACCATCCAAAATAAATCTTTGTCCACCACCGGCAAAATACTGCAAGGGGGCGTTTACGATGGCCCTGGCACTTGCGGGTTCCTGGTGCCGCGAATCAATATGGGCATAAAATGATGCCGGAGTAGCATGAGTAATGGAGGATGTTGCAATCAACCCGCAGCTTTTCCCCTGCCGGGCGAAGTACTCCACCAATGTTTCCACGGAAGCGGTATCGGCATCCACACCAATAGCACCATTGTAAGATTTTTTCCCGGTGGAAAGTGCGGTAGCCCCGGCCGCAGAGTCAGTGATTTTATCTGACGAAGCCGAAGTAATACTCAGCCCGCAATAGGGAAACCGTACAAAATTCGGTTTGCCCTCTCCAAAATAAAAGGCGGACGACATTTGCGACAAGCCCATTCCATCGCCAATAAGGAGAATGATGTTGATAGGCTGCTTTTCCTTTACAGGTTCCTCTACAACAGTTGCAGGCTTCCATCCAATTATGACCACCCATAAAAACAGGGCAAAATAACTCTTCATGTTCCGGTATTGAATTGTAAGGCTAAGTAATAAAAGAATAAGGGAATGATAAACAGGGGACAAGTCCTTTCTTTTTTAGGATGGCCATTTCCTTTAGGTACAAAAAAAGCCGCCACGCAGATGCGTGGCGGCTTTGCTTTTCATATTGCAGACAGATTACTGTAGGCTCACCCTTCGGTAAGCTTTCATATCACCTGATTGTATTTCGATCATGTAGATGCCTTTGGCAAATTCACCCAGCGCAATGCGCTCGCTGAAGGTACCATTGAGGTTATCGCGCCTTATGCGGATCACCTCACGGCCACGAATATCCATCACACGTATGGTGGCTGTGGAACTGGTCTGTGGATCAAAACTCACCGTAACATCGCCCCTAGAGGGGTTCGGGTATACGCTAAGGCTGCGGTCCAGGGCACTTTCAACTATGTCTATACCGGCAATCACTACGGTGTCAGTAATTGTATCCACCCCGCATGCTCCTGAAACTGCCAGCGTTACCACATAGCTACCATTTGCCGTGTAAGTGTGGCTGGTGTTTATGCCCGTACCGTTGTTGCCATCACCAAAATCCCAGTTGTAGCTGCTGGCGCCCTGCGAGGCAGTTGCGTCAAAAGTTACACTGAGGTTTGTAAGTGTAGGTGCACCTGGGGTCGAGGTGAAAGCTGCCGATATAGGGCCACTGAGTGTGGTAAAACTTATTGGCCCCACGGCAGAGCTTGTATCAGAAGCGCAAATATCAGATACGTACACCTGGTAGGCTGTTCCGCTTGAAAGTCCTGTTAATACCATTGGACTATTACCATTTACAACCATTCCTGTGCCGGGAGTGAAGCCAGTTGGGCCATATTCTATCATAGAAGTCAACCCACCACCTGCAGTCCAGCTTACTTCAGCCGTATCGCAACCTTCATTACCCACACTCACGCCAGTAGGCGCGGTACACGGTCCGGTTGAATAAGGCAGCATACAGAAATTGTCCATATAGTAGTCCGCCTGATCAGTACCTATTACCCCGCTATAAAAGTTGACCCCGTTGAACTGAAGGGGACCACCAGCATTCGCTGAGGAGTAGTTATAGCCTACCCCCGTAGAGGTGCCATTCATTTCAAACCAGATAGAGTCATTAGTCAGGTCAATTATGGTGGTAATGGTAAACCACTGGCCCTGGGTGTAGGGGAAAGTTCCGGCTACAACTGACCCTGTGGAATACTGTACCTCACCTACACCACTGGCTTTAAAATAAACCTCACCACCCCAAAGGTTTCCTACCCCATTTATAGCGTGGTTTTGCTGAATGTTAAAGTACCCTGCTCTTCCGGCAGGTATATACATATCAAATGCAATACTCCAGGCCCCACTACTTATGGTGTCAAAGTAGGCCACAACATCAACAAAGCCTGCAGGGCCTGAATCATAAACCCGAAGTGAGTTTGGTGAACTGTTTGATTGAGTGGTGCTCACCACTTCATCTCCTCCGGCACCTTGCCATGGTATAAACAAGGCGGATTGGGTTGAGATTTCCTGCCCGGCCTGATACGCATCGATGTCATCACAAGGTACTTCTTCCGGGCAAATATTGACCGGTCCTATCCAGGCGCTGGTATCAAGTGAGCTACATGCAGCACGTACATAAAAATCCTGGCATAGGTTAGTAGTCAAACCTGTTAGAGTTGCAGATATACCAGTAGAAGTAATTCGGGTACCGTTTCCGATACTGAAGCCGGTCGGGCCATACTCTACATCAAAATTGGACGCACCGGTCGCAGTTGAGTCCCAGGTTATCTCTACGGAACTTGTACTAAGCGCACTTCCGCCAATATTAGTGGGAGCAGAACAGGTAGGAACAATAACTGTCACTGTATCCGCAAAAGTACCACAGGAATTGGAGTAATTTGCAATGTACTGGTGCACACCACCGGAGGTGTAGGGACCTACCGTAGTACAAGGCATCGTGTCTATTACACTTCCATTGTATGACCAAGTAAAGCCTGCAGTCCCGGCTGGGTTGGGAATGGTAACACCAGCATTAACGGTGTTAGGATCCTGTGGGGTTACACTTGAAAGTACCCAGTTACTGGCATTGTTCAAGTCCGGACCGGTTAATCTTACACCGCTCATTGCACTGTGATTTCCTGATGTACCAGACCAGTCAGCCGGGGTTACCCCGGACACCGCAGGAAAACTATAAGTGGATCCTACACCCACCGCGTCTATAATATTACCATTGGCATCCTTAAGTATCCTACCATTGTTTCCTCCTGAACTATAAGTTGTAGAAACATCTCCATTGTAATAAAAATTGGAAGGGCTTGAAACACTTCCAGTTGGCTGCCCAACTGCAATAATAGCAGTACCATTCGGTCCAATCAAGGTTCCCGAAGGAAAAGTGTGGCTATTTTGTAAAGCCGTGGTAGACCACTGCTCAAGGGTGAGCCCTCCTAAATCTGAACCGGGAACACCTGTAATTTCTATATAATCATCGGCTAGAAGATAGCTTGGCCACCCTCC
>CAZNMG010000429.1:0-4156 GCA_964574075.1 uncultured Owenweeksia sp. | reverse complement strand
TTGGAAATGGCAACGGCCAGCAAGGTATTTCCAAAACCGTGAGCTTTACAGTAGTAGGCAATGGTGGCGGTACCGGAGGTGGCGGGGGAACCCCGGGTGGTGGTAATTCCAGCAACCTCTGTGGCCAGTTCCCCGGAGGTCGTATTGCCCTTATTCACGATGGTAACCAGCATGATCCAGATGATTATGTGGCTATGCCCATGGCTATGGCATTATTGGAAGCGGCCGGTCTTAAAGATCAGGTAGCCATTATTCAGCACTCTTGTCATATCGGAAACAGCAGCAGCTCCATGGGCAATCAAATGGAAATCAGCGCCTCGGGTGGAGCACAGCGGTTCGGATATTCAAACTCCATTATTTATGATGTGGAGCAAAATCCTACAGCTGCAACTAATGCATTGGCAGCGGCTATCAATGCCTCCGGTGCAAACAATCCGCTATGGATACTGGCAGGTGGCCCCATGGAAAGCGTATGGCGCGGTTTAAATCAGGCACAGGCTTCCAAACGTCAGTATGTAAAGGTGGTTTCACATTCCGTTCCTAATAACAGTCATGCTGATACGCAGCAAATGACTCATGATTGGGATGATATGAAATCCGATTTTCAGGGTAACGGCACACAGTTTATTATGATTGTTGACCAGAACCACAGTGACGGAGGTAACGATTTTAAAACTCCCAAAAGTTACTGGAACTGGATGAATACTTCAGGAAACAGTGAGTGGCAGTGGTTATATAGCCGCAACCAAACATCTGCTTTTGACGCTTCTGATGCTGGCATGGCCTACTGGCTGCTGTCAGGTGGAACAAGCGGTGGTGACCAACGTGGCGGCTGGCCCGAGGTAAAGGACCTTTTTGAAAAGCCTTGTGTTGCCTATTCTGCGTTTGTACAGCAAAAAGGTGGTGGAGTATCAAGCGCCAACGAAAACCTTACCTCTGCAGGTTCTGCCGAGAATAGTACAGCGGTAAACGGTGAAACAGGAAGCGCTGCAACCTCAGGTAACGGAAATAATGACGGCATGGCGGCTGAGATGGCAATCTACCCCAATCCGGCAACGGCAGGATTTACCATACAGTTCCCTTCAGCCCTTTCTGGTAAAGTGGATATTTTGATCTACAGCCAAACCGGCCAGTTGGTACATAGGATGAGTGAAAACTATAGTACTTCACGTAGGGAAGAGAAGGTAAGTACATCGCACCTTTCTCCGGGCTTTTATCTGGTAGAAGTGCAGTCCGACAGCAAATCCTTTAAAAGTAAAGTGATCATTAATTAAATCTGACTAACGGAGTCTTTTATAAAGCCACATCCACCCGGGTGTGGCTTTTTTATTTAAGTTGTTTGGGGGGTTTAATTATGTAGAAACCAAGAGAGTTTTAAAACCAGATTTGCAGGGCTTTAGCTTTTTTTACTTAAAAAAATGAACCCCCTTGTCGATATTTGGTTTTGTTTTCTCGACCAAAGGTGCAATTCTTCCACGGGCAGTTCTTTTTATTTTATTTAGCTCCCCTAAAATATTCACAAGCATGACTCAACCTATACGCTTGTGGTTTGCGATGTTCTTTTTTTCACTGGCCGTTAACCTGCCGGCCACCCCGGAGAATGAACCGGCACGTTACGCCAAGAACCAAACCATAAACCAAACCGGAATTTCCGGTAATTACCTTTCTTCAGTAAATTCCCCTGAACTGGCAATGCCTCTGGCGAGCACCATCATCCTCATCCTTATTGATGCGGATAGCGAGCAGGACCTGGGCGTTCTGAATGATGGCGATGTTATCAATTTGGCCACGCTTCCAACCACCAATCTCAATGTGAGGGCAGATATCGTCACCGGAAGTGCAGCCAGTGTAAAATTCGGTCTTGATGGAACCAGCAACTATAGTGTGGAAAGTTCTGCACCTTTTGCCCTGGCCGGGGATAAAAATGGTGACTACAATAAATGGACGCCCTCCCTGGGCAACCATACCCTCACCGCTACCGGCTATAGCTCCCCGGGTGCCACTGGTACTGCGGGTACCCCTAGAGTTGTTTCATTCACAGTGGTGGATAATTCATCCTCCGACTGTAACGGAGATGTAGGTGGTACCGCAGTTTATGATGACTGTGGCGTGTGCACAGGGGGCAATACCGGAAAAATTGCTAATGCCGACAAGGATACCTGCGGAATTTGCTTTGGTGATAATTCAACCTGCACGGATTGCAACGGAGATCTTAACGGAACAGCTTTTATTGACGATTGCGGCATTTGCTCCGGAGGTAACACCGGAATTTCTGCAAATGCAGACAAGGATACCTGTGGGGTGTGCTTTGGTGATAATTCCAGTTGCGCGGGTGGCCCCTGCGTAACATTGGAAGTAGTGTCCTTTACGCTGATGCACGATGGCAATGATGGTGAGATCGGTATACTTACCAATGGTCAGGAGATCAACAAAGCCACATTGGGAGGTTTTAATATTCGTGCCAATGTGTGCGATGATCCTGTGGGAAGTGTGGTTTTTCACCTTAATGGCAACCACTTTAGAACTGAAACCTCGCCTCCTTATGTCCTTGGAGGCACCAGCAATGGCAGCTATAATGACTGGGATCCTGCAGCGGGAAATTATACCCTTACCGCCACACCCTATTCAAGCGCAAATGGTACCGGCACCGCTGGCATTGCAGAAACGGTTTCTTTTTCGGTAATAGATCAGGGCAATGCTCCCGACTGTAACGGAGAACCTGGTGGGTCAGCCTTTGTAGATGACTGCGGGGTATGTTCAGGCGGAACCACCGGAGTAACTCCCAACGGAAATAAAGATGCCTGTGGCGTGTGTTTTGGAGATAACTCCACCTGCGTAAATCCTTGTGATACAGGAGCTGTATTATCTTACACTGTGGTTAAACCCGGATTGGATGGTGATATCGGCCCGCTCGCCAATGGGCAGGTTATCGACAAAAGTGTTACCGGCAATTTCAGTATCAGGGCCAATGTATGCCCTGATTCGGTAAGCAGGGTGGAGTTCAATGTAAACGGCACTACGGTTTTTATTGACAGCCTCACACCCTTTGCGATAAATGGTGATGTGCCACCAGGGGAATATACTACCTGGCATGTAAGCCCTGGTATATATACCCTTATTGCCACGCCCTATCTGGGTCCTTTTGGTAGCGAGGTAGTTGGCCTGGCCGACACTATTAGTTTTTCAGTAATAGATCCCGGGCAGTCAAATAATGTTGACTCCCTATGTTATGCATTTCCCGGGGGGCGCATAGCCCTTACCTTTGATGGCAACCTTCACGACTCAGATGATTATGCGGCCTTGCCTATGGCTTTGGCCATTATAAAAGCAGCAGGTTTAAATAGCAGGGTGGTCCATATCGAACATTCCAATCACATCGGGTTCAATGATCCGGGACAGCAGCAGGAAATGATTATTAGTGCCACTGGTGGTGCCCAGCGGTTTGGATATTCCCAATCCCTGGTTTATAATGTTCACCAGGATCCGGGTTCAGCCTCCGATGCTCTGGCCGCTGCTATTGATGCTTCTTCCGCAAATGATCCCCTATGGATTCTGGGTGGGGGGCCGATGGAAAGCATTTGGCGTGGGCTTAATAAAGCCCAGCCTGGAAAAAGACAATTTGTTCGCGTGGTTTCCCATTCGGGCTGGAATGAAAACCATACAGAACCTCCATTATTGATAAATGACTGGCAGGATCTCAAATCTGATTTTCAGAGTGACGGAACCATGTTCATTCAAATTCATGACCAGAACAACAGCAATGGGGGAGAGGATTTTCAGGCACCGAAAAGTGTGTGGAAATGGTTGGATGAATCACCTCACCCTGACTGGAACTGGCTTTACAGCCGGAATGTAGTGGATGGCTTTGATGTCTCGGATGCCGGGATGACTTACTGGCTCATATCTGGCGGACCCAATGGAGGCAACATGCAGGCCGGGTGGATTGAAACAAAGAACCTTTTTGAAAATACCTGCCCCGAGGCGGCACCTGATTGTTCCTCAAACCTTCCCCCCGTGGCGAGTCTCACTCAACCGGTTGATAGTGCCACTTTCGTTGTTGGAGATGACATCACACTGGAAGCCACCGTTTCAGATCCTGACAATGGTATCGCAGAGGTGAATTTCTTTTTGGATAACCAATCTATTGCTTCCGATA
>CAZNMG010000428.1:0-4035 GCA_964574075.1 uncultured Owenweeksia sp. | reverse complement strand
TGGATATGGCAGGATTGCCGAAAGGGGTTTACCTCATACAACTCTCCAGCGGCAACGAAATATTCCATAGAAGGGTGGTAAAAAATTAATCTCAAAAGCCCGGAAAGGAATGAGGCTCTTTCTCTTATCCTCCTGCTG
Organism: uncultured Owenweeksia sp.; assembly: GCA_964574075.1. Classification (GTDB taxonomy): domain Bacteria; phylum Bacteroidota; class Bacteroidia; order Flavobacteriales; family Schleiferiaceae; genus Owenweeksia. The sequence goes on along the minus strand of CAZNMG010000428.1, from coordinate 3,897 downwards.
GGATCCCCGCTTATTTTCAGGCTGTCGCGAATCACCTACCTGAATCTTTTTGTAAAGTATGAGCCGGAGCGGAGAGGGGAGAATCTGAAGTAATTGATGTCCAAACCGGGCCTCTCCATTTTATTTGAACAGGAAGAATATTGCCGGGTCAATTTTCGGAGGCTGTGGTGCTCTTAAAATGTGGGCTTCAGGATTACTGTCTGGTTCGGCAAGTGCATCAATACATCCGGGCCTTTATAAATTTTAAAGGGATTTTCTTCGATCACACTTCTCTCGGTTTCAGTTATTTCCTATATTTATGTTCATATTTATTACAATTTTTGGATAAGACGTTTCGATTACCAAACCAGATCAGATCGTCTTAAGCATTTATTAACCTGTACCTAATCTTGAAGTTTTTGCAGAAAAACTTCAGATTTTGACCAAACCATTAACCAAACCTTCTTGTATGTTCCTTATTGCTATTGATCCACGGCAGTCCTCAAAACTTCCGTTTGAGGCACGTTCACTTAAATTTTTAAAATATTATCTCCTTATATCGCTCCTGTGTTTCTGTTTTGGCAGTTCAGGGAAGTCCGAATTGTGGGTTTTAACCCCTGAGGGCGGTGACTTCGATTCAGGCCCTATTTTTAAAACTGACAGTGAGTGTGATAATTACCAGGTAGAGTTTTCATTTGATGCCGGTGATGGAGCACTTATCGAAATTAATACTGCGAGCCTGAGGATTACAGAGATCATGTACAATCCCCCGGAAAGCGGAGCAGATTCTCTGGAGTTTATTGAGATATTTAATGCAGGAACGGCTTCCGTTGATCTTAGCGGCTTTTCTATTTCATCAGCTATAAATCATGTGTTTAATACTACTTTACTTGCTCCCAATGCCTATTTGGTGGTGGCTAAGGATAGCATAGCCATGTATAGCCAGTTTGGAGTAAGTGTCATTGAATGGGACAGCGGAACTCTGGTCAACGGAGGTGAGGATATTGTATTAAAGGATAACCTTGGCCAAACCCTCGATTCTGTAGAGTATGATAATACGGGCGTCTGGCCTGGTGCTGCCGATGGTGACGGACCTTCAATCGTGTTGTGTGACCTTACCGTTGATCAGAATGACGGCTCCAATTGGCTGGCCTCCCTCAGCAGTACCGGTAAAATCATCAATGGATTTGCACTTATGGGATCTCCCAATTCACAGGACGCTGCTTGTAGTTCCTGTGGGAAGGCGGATTCTACTTTTGTAACCCAGGTTACTTGTGATACTTCACAGGCAGGGGTGATGACCTTAACCCTCACCGGTAGCGATGGCTGTGATTCGCTGCACACTACAACTACGGGGTTTGATCCCGGAAGCACTACCACTTTGCCCGCAATAGAAATATGCGCGGGTGACCAGGCGCTGGTTTTAGGGAATATACAGACGGAGGGTGGTATTTATTATGACACACTCCAAAACAGCTCTGGATGCGACTCGGTAGTGAGTCAGCAGTTGATTGTAAACCCAACCTATCATACCGTTTTGGCTTCCATAAGTATTTGCCAGGGGGGCAGCACCACGATATTTGGTGTTAGCCAAACCACGGCCGGCATATATTACGACACCCTGGTGACGGTAGCCGGATGTGATTCGGTGCTGAGTGTGGAGCTAATCGTTGATTCGGAAATTAACACCAGTGCTTCAATCACCATATGTGAGGGTGACAGCGTTTTAATTTTCGGAGTGTACCGCTCCCAGGCAGCAACCTATAGTGATACGTCTGTCAGCTCTGAAGGCTGTGACAGTATCCACAGTATTACACTTAATGTGTTACCCGCTTCTCAGGGATTTACCGATGTGAGCATATGTGATGGGGAAAGCATCATGGTAGGAGGGGCTCTACAAGGTACTGCCGGAGTTTATATTGATACTTTGACAGCAGGTAACGGCTGTGACAGTATTGTTTATACAACACTCAGGTTAAAACCTGTTTATACCGTTTCAGTGGCTGATAGCATTTGTAACGGAGACAGTCTTTTTGTAGGAGGGGCATATCAAACGACTCCGGGGGTTTATCAGCACGTGTTCATCGCGGGCAACGGCTGCGACAGTACTGTAACCACCACCCTTACCCTGAAAACCCAGGGCTGCCATGTGGATTGTAATGGTGATATAAACGGGAATGCCTTCATCGATTCATGTGGCACCTGCGTGGGAGGAAACACCGGCTTAACTCCCTGCTCACCCGGCTGCATAAATCTTGAGGTGGTTTCACTGAGTTTGATTGATGCCACAACCGGTTTGGAGATAAGGGTACTAATGGATGGGGATACCATTGACAAAAGTGCAGGCCCGTTCAGTGTGCGTGCCCATACATGTTCAGGTACTGTGGGAAGTGTGATGTTCAGTGTCAACGGCTCGCTTACCCAAACCGAAAACCTGGCTCCCTATGATATTAACGGGGGCACGCTGGTGAAGCCCTTTCCGTGGAATCCTGTAGCAGGTCCATATAGGATTGCAGCTACACCCTACTCCGGACTTAATGGAAGAGGTACTACTGGTATTGCTGAAATGGTGAATATTGAGATCGTGGATTCCACTTTCACTTCAGACTGCAACGGAGTTCCCGGAGGTAGTGCCTTTGTTGACTCTTGTGGTGTCTGCGTTGGTGGAAATACCGGTCGCATAGCTTGTATTCCTCCATGTATGGAACTGGAGGTAACTTCCTTCATGCTGATCAGTGCCTCTACAGGTAATCCTATTGGTTTACTCCAGGATGGAGATGTTATAGACAAGAGTCTTATTGGCCCCTTTAGTATCCGCGCCAATGTATGCAACGGCCCTGTGGGCAGTGTACTTTTCGATCTCAACGGTACAGTGGTGATGAAAGAAAACCTGATGCCTTATGACATCAATGGAGGAAGCATCTCCAGACCCAATGCCTTTGACCCTGCACCAGGTTTTTACACTCTTGTAGGAGAACCTTACTCCAATGCCAATGGAAACGGCACATTGGGGGTAACCGAAACAGTGACCTTTACTGTGACTCAAGGAGGTGTACCACTTATTGCTGGAGGAAATTCAACAACGGCTATAGAAGGCGCTAATATGGCAACCGGAGGGAATTCTGTGTCAGCTAATGAACAGACCCTTGGTGACGCTGCCGTTAACCAGGCCAGTATTGCCACTATCAAGGTATATCCCAATCCTACACAAGCAACTCTGTATATAGAGGCAGAAAACCTCCATGGTAAAACCAGTCTGGTTCTGATGGACAATGCCGGAAGGACATTACAAAGGATTACTAAAAATGAGAAAACCGGTATAGGTAGGGTGTGGTATGAGTTGGACATGACCGGATTGCCAAAAGGGGTTTACCTGATACAACTCTCCAGCGGCAACGAGGTATTCCATAGAAGGGTGGTTAAGAATTAATTTCAAAAAGCCGGAGGGAGTTCAATAGCTGCCTCCGGCATAGTTTTTAAAATTTTTAAGGGAATAGTAGAAAGTGCATTTTCTTAATTTGAATTTTTCGGTTGTTGTTCAAATTGAGCAACAATCTTAGGGACCTGCGCGGCATTTATTCTAAAGGTATATAGGTCTTATACTTGTAGATTTTAGAAGGATCTCGCGCCAAAATCATAAGGAACAGAAGAACTGATCTTCGTAAAAAAGAGGTGGCCAGTTGTCTGCAGCTTTAGAGATTTGTGTAGAAGCATGAATCATTGTAAACCTACCTGTAACAATCTAAAACTGTTTAAAAATGCAACACACACCAGATTTTTTTAGAAGATGGCTTTTCGTTTTAGCTTTCCCTTCTTTTATTCTAATGGGCGGATCTCAGACTATGGGTATCCCTCAACAAGTGGATAATCCCGAAGAATGGACGCTCATCGATCATCAGGGCGATGTAAAGGCTTTTG
>CAZNMG010000427.1:0-2633 GCA_964574075.1 uncultured Owenweeksia sp. | reverse complement strand
TTGATTTCCGATTCAGAATTATCAAAGCCGATTAATAGGCACATCAGCATATTGGCAAATTAGCACATTAACCCAATCCCCTTATCTTCGGCCTTCATTTTCTAAACTTCCATACATGAAGCGAGTTAGCTTAATCACTTTAGCAAGCATATTTTTTATGAGTAGTTGTAACCAGGAGCCCAATCCTAATGAAACCGAAACTGTAGAATCTGTACAAACGGATTCCTCTGATTTTCAATGGGAAACAGAACAATTTGCAGATTTACGCATATTGCGTTACAGAATTCCAGGTTGGAATAATCTTACATTAAAGCAGAAAAAGCTGGTGTATTACCTTACCCAGGCAGGGCTGGCAGGACGCGATATTACCTGGGACCAATACTACCGCCACAATGTTGAGATTCGCAAAGCGCTGGAAAATATAGTGCGCAATTATGAGGGCGATAAAGACAGTGAAGACTGGAAGAACTTTATGACCTATACCAAAAGGGTTTGGTTTAGCAACGGCATTCACCACCATTATAGCAATATTAAAATGAAGCCTGCCTTTGATCAGGCATACCTAAGCTCCTTGCTCAACGAAACTAATACAGCACTGGGAGAGGAGGCACTGGCGGTGATATTTAATAATAAGGACAACAAAAAAGTAAGTAAGGATGCGGATGTGGACCTTCTGTTGGCCTCTGCTGTAAACTTTTACGATCCCGATATCACTGAAGATGAAGCGGTGAATTTTTACAAGAAAAGAATTAATCCTGATGATCCCACCCCCATCAGCTATGGATTGAACTCAAAGCTGGTACGTGGTGAAGACGGTACTATCCGCGAAGAAAAATGGACGGCAGACGGCATGTACGGTCCCGCCATTCAGGAAATCATAAAATGGCTTGAGAAGGCACAGGGTGTGGCCGAAAATGATCAGCAAGCTAAGGCGCTGGGGCTTTTGATCGATTATTATAAAACCGGTGATCTTAAGACGTGGGATGAATACAACATCGCCTGGGTCAATTCCACCGAGGGCGATATTGACTATATCAACTCCTTTATTGAAGTATATGACGATCCGCTGGGGTATAAGGCCACCTATGAAACTGTGGTACAGATAAAGGATTTTGACGCCAGTGAGAAAATGGCAGTGATCAGCGAGAACATTCAGTATTTTGAGGATAATGCTCCCATTATGGATGAGCATAAAAAACCTGATGTAAGGGGAGTGACCTACAAAATGGTGAATGTGGCAGGTGAGGCCGGGGCAACTACACCTGCAACGCCTATCGGTATTAATCTTCCCAATGCCAACTGGATCAGGGCTCAACACGGCTCCAAGTCGGTAAGCCTGGCCAATATTGAGCATGCCTATGAAGAAGCCAAGGGTGCCGGGTTTTTAGAAGAGTTCACCTTTACCAAGGAAGAGTTGGAGCGGGCTAAGAAATATGCCGGCATCTCCAGTAAGATGCATACTGCACTTCATGAGGTTGTAGGACATGCATCTGGCCGCCTCAACCCGGGAGTGGGAACCCCCAAGGAAACACTTAAGAATTATGCTTCTACCCTGGAAGAGGGCCGGGCAGACCTTGTGGCGCTTTACTACATCATGGACCCCAGGCTCATTGAAATGGATCTGATCGATACTCTGGAAGTGGGCAGGGCAGAATACGACAACTACATTCGCAATGGCCTTATGCTGCAATTGCGCAGGCTTAATGAAGGTGAAAACATTGAGGAAGATCATATGCGCAACCGCCAGCTGGTGGCTGCCTGGGCTTACGAAATGGGGAAGGAGGAAAACGTTATTGAGAAGAAGACTTTAGATGGCAAAACCTATTTCGTGGTAAACGATTACCAGAAGCTCCGCGACATTTTTGGCCAGCAGCTACGCGAAATACAGCGCATAAAAAGTGAAGGCGATTATGAAGCCGGTAAAAAACTGGTGGAAACCTACGGTGTAAAAGTGGACCCTGCACTGCACAAGGAAGTGGTAAAAAGAGCAGAGAAGCTGAAAATCGCCCCCTATTCGGGATTTATTCAGCCTGAGCTGGAGCCGTTGATGGAAGGTGACAGCATCACTGACATCAAGGTAAACTACCCGATGGATTTTACAGAGCAAATGCTGAAGTACGGAGAGAAATACTCCTTTTTGAAATAGATTTCATTACCATAAATTTTTAATAAACGGGTCGTATATTACGACCCGTTTTTTTTTACCTAAACTCAACAACTCATGCGCTCCATTCTGATTATTACTTTTTTCCTGGCGTCCGCTTGTTTAATGGCTCAAGAGGAACCAAACAAAAAATATCTCCTCGGTATAAGCGGGAGCTATTCAGAGGCTACTGATATGCGGTACACTTCACTAAGCACTAAGATTGGCGGTATCACCGGTAAGCGCCTGGCCCTGGGTGTCGACTTTGAGTTTGTAAAGGTGTGGGCTGACCAGAGGACATTGCGACAACTGGCCTTCGGCCCTTTTGCACGGTACTATTTTACTTTTGATAAATTAGGTTTTTTTCTGGGTGCCGAGGCCGCCTATGCTTCCTTCATGAGCAAAGGGATGCTTTTTGGGATACCTCAAGACCGGCAGTATGAGCGCTTTCTGTACGGCCCCACAGCAGGTTTGAATGCCTTTATCACCC
>CAZNMG010000426.1:0-2546 GCA_964574075.1 uncultured Owenweeksia sp. | reverse complement strand
CATGTATGGTGTAGGCATAATCGAGTGATTGTACATGATCTTCCCCCAGTTCGCTACGTCCCAAGGGCCCATGGAGGTAATAATCGTATTCCGCATCGGTGTCCCAGCTGAAACCATCTGAGCTGGTTTCGGCTGCCAGCAGCCGGTTGTCACCATCATACCGGTAGCGATGATTGAATTCATCGTACTTACCCTTTTGATAGTTTACCTCAAGAACATTTCCGCTGATCAGGTCATATTGGTAGGTCAGGTTTTTAATTAGGCTGCCGGTACGGGCCATCACCTCACTGTGCTGCACAAGTTCCTTTACGTTGCCATGCACATCATAGCTGTATAGCGAGGCGGTAAGCTTATCGGTGACGGCAGGCATTACGCCCTGGTTGTAAGATCCCCGGTAGTAAGTAGTAGCTGCTACCCGGTTTCTGAGATTGCGCAGATCCTGCTTAAGGTATGACTGACTGAGCGGAAATGAGGCAGGGGTATCATAAAAAATGCGGGTAACATCCCAGGCTTTGGTATTGGGGTATGTGGGATCTTCGATACCTTTAAAATTTTTGAAAAATACATTGCCATCCTGGCTTTCCCCGGTCTCCACAACCCGGCCCTGGGCATCGTATTTCGTGTAAGCAAAGTCATTATTTGTGCCCTGTTTTGCATTTTCTGAAAAACGCAGTTGGCCGGCATTATTATAGTAGAACTGAGTAGTTCCAGCATCAGGTGTATGTTGCCATACCACGAGGTTTCTGGAGTCATAGCGATAGCGGGTGGTGAGCCTGTGGGCGGGATTGGTGGTGCCATCATATTTTCCGGCCGTAAAGACGCCACCACCTAAAACATCTACCCCTTCGGGGGGCACGGTTTGCACCAGGTTTCCCGCCTGATCATAATAGTACAGCGTATAATGGTACTCCCGGTTTTGGTAAGTGACACTGAAATCCTCTGAAGCGCCATCTATGCAGCGGAGATAGTAGCCATTGATCAACTGGTTTTTAATAGAATCATGATAACGGGTATATTGCTGCTGGGCATTGAAAGCGGCCTGCTGTTTCAGAAATTTGATGCAGTCTTCTTTGCGCTGGTCAAAGTCAAAAGCGGGTGTGGAAAAGAAAGCGGAGGAATCGATAAAGGCTGTGCAGGGGATGGAGTCGAGTTCTGTAAGTGGGAAGCAGGTATCTCCGCTATAAGTTGAAAGCCATAGGAAGGCATTGTGGTACCCCGTTGAGTTTTTTATTACTACATATACCCCAGTGAACACGGAATTTATGTCTGCACCAGTGGGCAAGGTAGGAGAGTAAGAAGTGGCATATATTCCCTTCATAGTTGAATTGGCCTCAATTCCTATTAGGGTTCCACTAGAATCTCCCAGCCAATAAGCACAGTGGTGGGAATTTAATACGAAATAGGAAACAGGGAAACTTCCGGAACTATTAAAATCAGGATAACTTGCCCCCAGAGAATCTAACACCGGGAAAAGACTGGTTTGATTGATTAGTGAGTCACCATAGTTGTCAACTGTACTTCCATTTAAGCCATATTTACTGACATAAGGAATTAGATAATCGTTAAACAACCTAAAGATTTCTAAAGCTTCTATTGTTGGTTTGTTATAATCATAGTATTCAGAAGTACAAGTATCAACATAAGGCGTAGGAACCACCAGGGAATCCAAATGATATCCCGAAGTGACACCTACAACAGGATTAAAGTGATTGGCAAAAATGCTGTCTGTAATAAGGCCAAAGGGATTTTTATTGCCGCAGCCCCAGGTATCGTTTAGGCAAAAATCCAAAAGGGTATTGTAGGCATCTGTACTGTCTGGGGCACTTGCAAATAAACTCCCTCCATATACGTCATTGAGTTTGTGCATCCATGTAAGCACGTTCATTTTACACAGATCGGGGCAGCCCGATGCCATAAAAGCACTGCCCTGCTGCAAAATACTGTTCTGCACATCAGGATCCCTGATATCTTCCTGGCATTTCATGATCTCCTGGCCATCATCATAGCAACCACAACCCATTGCTTCTTTCACCTCTCGCACCAGTTCTTTTTTCATGCCCTGGTAAATAGCTACAAAAGCTTTGTACCTGTTGGTGTTGTTGTAGGGAAGGTCCACACCATAAAGGCCACTATTGGCATTGCTTACAAACTGTGTAAGAGTTTCTGTCCCATTAAAGTTATCATGGGCATCCTGTAGTACCGTCCCTAAATTCACTGTACCGGGGCCATAGGAACTTCCATAAAAAGGAAACGTACTGGACACATTGACTGATTCGTCTGTCATCGGATCTTTTGCAGGCGTGGCAAAGGGGTTGGAATAGCCCCCCGCACTGCTCCAGTTTGTTTGACTGGACATCATTATATCGTAAGCTGGACTTTCTTGTAATTGCACACATAGCGCATAGTGGCAATATTCCCGATGCAAAAGCGCGGCCGTGTCTGCCCACGCCTGAGTCCACTGAGTGGGATCAATAAGGTCATTCCATGTGGCAGGTGAATTGTCTGGCAGAAGAAATTGCCCAGCCCCAATCTGGCTATTTATACTA
>CAZNMG010000425.1:0-2819 GCA_964574075.1 uncultured Owenweeksia sp. | reverse complement strand
CTCTGTTCGCGATACGGGTATCGGTATTTCGGAACAACAACAGAAAAATCTTTTCAATGCCTTCTCCCAGGCAGATTCCTCTACAACAAGGAAATATGGCGGCACCGGACTGGGCCTTGCTATCTGTAAAAAGCTGGTGACTTTGATGGGCGGTGAAATATGGGTGGAGAGTGAACCGGAAGTAGGTTCCGAGTTTATCTTTACCATTGAAAATGAAATTGTAAGGGAAGAAAAGGAAACCCGTGGAGAGGACATGGTGATAAATGCTTTGTTTGGAAAACGGGTGCTGATCATTGATGACAATGAGACCAATCTAAAGATCCTGGCCAAGCAGTTTAATCTCTGGGGCATTACCTCATCCCTTACCACCTCCTCTGCCGAGGGAGTTGAAATGGCTTTGAATGAAGAGTATGATTTTGTGGTTATTGATTTTGAAATGCCTGGTTTCAGCGGAGTGGAAGCCACGCGCAGGATAAGACAAAAGAAGAGCCTTAAGGAGCTGCCTGTGATATTACTTAGTTCCGCCTATCCCGATCTACCTGAGGAGCAAAAGAACCTGCTCTTTTCTGCCTATTTTATGAAGCCCACCCGACACACCCTGTTGCAAAAAGTACTGGTACGGATACTTGCAGGCCGGGAAGATATCAACGACAGGCGGCACAAACAGAACGGTGAAGACAAAATAATGGCAGAAGCATACCCTATGAAAATACTACTGGCAGAAGACAATGCTGTAAACCAGAAACTTGCTGTGCTTACGCTTCAAAAAATGGGTTATACCATTGATGTGGTAGGTAATGGGCTTGAGGCTTTGGAAGCCGTAGCACGTCAACGGTATGACGTGGTTTTTATGGATGTGCAAATGCCGGAAATGGATGGCGTGGAAGCCACACAGATCATTCAGAGAACTTATCCCAACAGCGCTCCCTTCATTGTAGCGATGACTGCAAATGCTATGGAAGGAGACCGTGAGAAATTCCTTGATGCAGGCATGGATGATTATATCAGTAAGCCCATCAGCCTTGAAGCAATCCGCATTCTGCTGATAAAGATCGGAGCCAGGAAAGTTTCCGTTAAGTGAAAAGGCACATCTTTAGCATAACCAGCCACACAGAGGAGGCTCTCCGAAAAAACATTTTACACGCAGCACCCCACTTTTCTCACTTTGCTTTTCTCGACTCCAACAAGCATCACGATAAATATTCACAGTACGATTGGCTGGCCGCTATCGGAGGTCATGAGATTTTTGAATTTTCAGATCAGGTTTTCGCAAACCTTAATAAATGCCTTGCCGCCACTGATGACTGGCTTTTTGGCCACCTTACTTACGATCTTAAAAATGAAGTGGAAAGCCTCAGCAGTAAAAATCCCCGGCAGGTAGAGTTTCCGCCTGCTCTGTTTTTTGTACCACAAACAGTAGTGTATTCGCGCAATGGAATGCTGACGGCAGAAAGCCTGATGCATAAAGATGAAAATGAGTTGTTCCGCAATCTGGAGAGCTTTACCGAAGTCCATCCGGTTTCCACGCCAGTTCATCTCCAGCCATTTACTAACCGAATGGAGTACCTGCAAAAAATAGCTTCACTTAAGGAGCATTTGCAGTATGGTAATATTTACGAGGTAAATTACTGTATGGAATTTGGTGCTGTCGCCACTCAATTTGATCCCCTCGGGGTTTTTGAAAAATTGAATTCTTCCACACAGGCGCCATTTGCCGCCTTTTACCGGAATGGCGACAATCACCTCCTTTGTGCCTCTCCTGAGCGCTACCTTCAGAAGAAAGGCAACAGGATCATTTCGCAACCCATAAAGGGAACTGCCAAACGCTCTTCGGACCCCACTGAAGATGATCAAATAAAACAGGAATTATTTAGCAGTGAAAAAGAGCGGAGTGAGAATATAATGATCACGGACCTGGTGCGTAACGATCTCAGCCGCACGGCCGCGAGGGCCAGTGTTAAAGTTGATGAGCTTTTTGGTATCTACACCTTTTCGTCAGTACACCAGATGATAAGTACAATAAGCAGCCTGCTTGATGAAGAATACACTCTTGCGGACGTACTCGCCACTACATTTCCGATGGGAAGCATGACGGGGGCTCCAAAGGTGAAAGCCATGCAGCTTATAGAAGAGCACGAAACTTTTAACCGCAACCTTTACTCGGGTTCTGTGGGTTACATTACCCCTAATGGCGATGCCGATTTCAATGTGGTAATACGAAGTCTCTTTTTCAACACCAGGAGTTCCTACCTCTCTGCCCGCGTTGGTAGCGCTATAACCATACATTGTGATACGGAAAGAGAATATGAGGAATGTCTTTTGAAAGCAGAGAAACTGCTTGAGGCGCTTCAGGCCTAATCTTGCTAAAGATTCACCATGTAAGGAAGGCCTTCTTACTTTTGCAGGCACGTTATGAAAGATCCCGAAAGATCGGTTAAGGAATTTATGGCTCGCCAAAACCCGCAGGGTAGCCCGGTGCTCCTTGCCTGCAGCGGGGGAGTTGATAGTATGGTGCTCGCACATATTTTGCACAAGAGCTCCATTAATTTCGGCATTGCCCACTGCAATTTCTCCTTACGGGGAAGCCATTCTGACGATGACGAGCAGTTTGTAAAAAGCTGGGCCCTGGAACACAGGGTGCCGTTTTATTCCCAAAAATTTGAAACCTCAGCTTATGCTGATAACAATGGCATTTCAATTCAAATGGCTGCCCGTGACCTGCGTTACAGCTTTTTTGAAAAAGTAATGACCGACAACAATTATCAATACCTGGTCACCGCTCACCACGCAGACGATTCCCTGGAAACCATTTTAATCAA
>CAZNMG010000424.1:0-4912 GCA_964574075.1 uncultured Owenweeksia sp. | reverse complement strand
AAAAAGGAAATTTTGGTCGACCAATTACATTCGATGTTTTTCCCTGGGAGAAAATGATTGCCTTCCGGAAAGGAGATGCCAAAAAAGAATAAAGTCAGATGCAAGGCTGTAACCTGGATATTGGAATGTAGCAGGTTTATTCTGCTCAAAAAAGAAATGCCCTACCCAGGCAAATCCGTAGCCCACGAAGGGGATAATTACCAAAAAAATCCAGTTGAAGGTGAGGAGAAAAGTGATGAAACTGATAATCACCAGGCCCGTCCCTATAAAATGTAGAATCCTGCTGGTGCTGTTTTGATGCTCCGAAAGGTAAAAAGGATAAAAGTCTTTCAGGCTCTGATACTTTCGCTCGTTCATGGTGAGATTTCTTACCCCTAAATTTAAGAAATTAATTACTGGTCAGCAGCGTGACATAAAAATCAACGCTTTTGCGGAATCCTTCAATTGAAACGCGCTCGTTGAGCCCGTGGATGCGTGGAAGATCTTGCCGGGTGATAGGAATGGGTGTAAAGCGGAATATATGCTTACTTAGCTTTGTAAAGTGGCGGGCATCAGTAGCACCCAGCACCAGGTAAGGTGTTACGAGAGCATTTTTGTCAACAGCCTTGATAGCCCCGGCCAGCTGCCGAAATTGTTCAGAATTATAGGAAGAAACAGGTGAGGCCGGCACGGCAAACTCATCATGTATCACAACTCTTACAGCCGAGTCATCAATGATCTCAATAGCCCTTTTCCATATTTCCTCCGGCTCGTCACCCGGCAACAGCCGGTAGTTCACCACAGCTTTAGCGCGGGTAGGAACAATATTGTCCTTTAATCCTGAAGTAAAAATGGTGGGCACCTGCGTAGTATGGATAAGAGCGGCCCCCGAAGCTGTTTTCTCATACACCTCAAAAATAAGCGGGCGAAAGAGCCAGGTATTAGCAAAGGCCATTTTTTGGGAAAAAGGAAGGTGTGGTCCAATGTGGTCAATAAAACCTCGTATAGGTGGCGTTATTTTGTTTGGAAGGGGTTTTTCCTGCAGCCGGGCCAGGGCAAGGTTAATTGTACCAAGGGCGGTTTTTTGTTCCGGCATGGAACTGTGTCCGCCCGGCAGGTCCGCAGACAGTTCGAGGCTCACATAGCCTTTTTCACTGGTGCCAACCAGCGCCACGGTTTGTTCTATACCCGGAACTATCCCTTTGGCAAAAATCCCCCCTTCGTCCAGCACCATCCACGCTTCCACACCACGGGTCTCCAAGGCTTCAGCCATAGATAATGCGCCATTTTCCCCACCTATTTCCTCATCATGGCCAAAGCAAAAGTAGATAGTCCTCTTCGGCTGAAATTCCTGCTCCAGTAAAAATTCTACTGCAGCACATATTGATACCAGGCTGCCTTTGTCATCAAGAGCACCCCTGCCATATATATACTCTTGGGTAACGGCCCCAGAAAAAGGGGGATTGTCCCACTGATCAAGTGTGGCATATTCCACGGGTACCACATCCTGGTGGGCCAGCAGAACCAGAGGTTGAAGTGTCGGATCGCTTCCCCGCCAGGTAAACATCAGAGAGTAATCATTTATTACTTCCCGATGAAGCTCTTTATGCATTATCGGAAATTGCTGCGCCAGGTATTGGTGAAATCCTGCAAAAGCAGAATTGTCGATCATTTCCTTTTTATGAGAAATGGTTTGAAAGGTAAGTGCCTGGCTAAGAACAGTGGGATGAACATCTGTGCCGACAGATTCTGGTAGCGCCTGATATTCTATGGGTTTAAAGCTTAGCGTTCGGGCTATTACAGTGATAATCAATATTAACACAGCGGCTAAAAGCCCCAGTAGTATTTTCTTCATCAAACCAAAATACATAAATAAGGAATGAGATGAGGGGACCATATCCTCGGACAGGTCTCCAGCAAAGCGGCCTTAAAAAAGACGCTCGTAAAATATTAGTAATTTCAAAACCTTCAACTCAATACCTCTGAAATGGAAAACCGGCCTTACCAAGCTTTACTACTCGACAAAATAAAAGACCTTATTGATGAAAGGCAGACCCTGATCGACCACGTGATGGATGTATTGGATCTTAGTAAAGACAGTGGCTACAGGCGTATCAGAGGAGAAACTGCCCTCTCCTTTGATGAAGCGATTTTGCTGGCACAGCACTTTGGAATAGCGCTAAACGAAATTACCGGACACGCTGATAACTCAGCCATATTCAGAAGGCGGGCCTTTATTACCAACGTTGAAGAATACCGTCAGTATATGCAGGAGTCGCTTGAGCAGCTGTTATACATCCGGCAGCAACGGAACCATCAAATGATCTATTCTGCCAAGGACATTCCTATTTTCTATCAGTTTGGTTTTCCTAAACTGGCGGCATTCAAAATTTATGTGTGGTTAAAATCTGTTTACAACATCCAGACGCTGAATGAGAGTTATTACAGCCTTTCGGAAATACCTAAAGAACTTCTGGATCTGGCCCAACAACAATGGGAAGCTTATTCACAGATCAATACGATCGAAATTTGGAATGATACCACTGTTCTATCTCTGATCAATCAAATCGCCTACTACTATGAGGCAGGCCTTCTTAAAAATCGGGAAGAAGCCCTTGAACTTTGTTACGAGTTTCAGGAGATGATCAAAGTGATTTACAAACAAGCCCTTTCAGGGAAAAAGGTGCACGGCAATAACAGGGAAGTGAATTCGGGAGCATTTTGCAAAATGTACTACCATGAGATTCTGCTCATGGACAATCACATTCTGGCTGAGGTGGGAGAGAACCGCCTGATTTATTTTATTCCCTATGCCGGCCTCAACTTTATGAGTACAACAGAACCGGAGATAACGGCAAATATTCAGGACTACCTCAAAGGGCAGACTATGAAATCAGCATTGATAAGTGACGTCTCTGAAAAGGACCGTAACCAGTTCTTTATCAGGATTAAGAATAAAATTGAGCAATTGCAGGAAAAAATAAACTCTACAGATCCCTTTCATTAATAAGGGCCTGGAGTAAGAATTTTGCAGAGTGAGTTTACAATCGAACCTAGCTGGCGAAATAAAGAGCCGCTCCTACTATTAGCACGATCAGCACCACTACACCAAGTATTTCTCCGTAAACGAGTGTCGATTTTTTTGAAACTTTTTCCATGGCAGATATTTATGAATTAGAACAACACGAGTTCAAAGATAAAAATAATTGCCATAACTTACTGATTTAGTATCGATTAATTCGATATCCTGTTGAAAATAGTAGAGGAAACAACAATTTGCGCTGTGAAAATCCGCTAAAGATGACGCCCAACACGCTAGTCCGAAGTCAGGAGATATGCGAAAATCAGTATTCCTATGATGACCAGAATCACTAAGCCGATCTGCAGATAATCTTTAAAGGTTGCTTTTGGCCGGCTCGCTTTTCGAATTTTGCGGGCACGTCTTCTTACTACTCTTCTTCTTTCTCGTGGCATAAATTTCAGGTTGGGCGACAGTTTCTGTACAATACCTCGCTTAAATTAATAAATTTTCCGCGATCGCCCCGCCTTTGCACCAAAGACTTAGGAAACGGGGTTTAGCACCACGCTGAAAATTGTAATGCTATTGGGGTCGCGGCCATAGTGTAGCTTATCAATCGCCTCAGGAATATCCTTGGCGCGGAAATAGGATGTATGTAATTCATTTTCTCCCTTTACTGACCATTGTATGGTGTAGCTATTCTTCTTATCACGGTAGGTTTGCACGTACTCCAGCATCTGGTTCAATGCATCGATCTTATTGTAGCCCTTTACCGAATGAAACAAAAAAGACTGATTGTGCCGGGGATTTACAGTGACCATGTCCAGGCGTACGCCATCTTCATTTTCCTGATAATCAAAGATCATATCGGTGCTTCCAAGACTCAGGTATTTTTCTATTTCCTTCTGAATTTTGGAGATCTTGAGGTTCTGCTTTTCGCCCGACATACTGAAACTGTTTTTGGATGGATGTGCTAAATTAATAGAATTTCATTCCTTCCTGGGGGTATGTACAAAGAATACCCGGAGATCACCCATATCCATAGCAAGGTAATTTCCATCGAGGTAAAGGATCTGCCATTGTTTTTTTACCGCCATCGTCTCCTCGTCAAGTAACTCAATAGCTCCGGAGGATGTGAGGCGAAACGGCACTTTTACCTCTAAGCCGTATTCAGTTTTATTCTGGGGATCTATGAGACGCAGATCCAATACACCTTTGCTGAAATTGTAATAATCGGGTACAGCCTCCTGAATATCCTCCAATTTGAGGCTGTCGCTCTCCTCCAGATAAGAAAGGGCTTCCCAGGCGCCCCGGGTAAGGTTTTCATCCGGCTTTTCAAGAACAGCATCTGCTACAGTAAGGGCCTCGAAAACCTGCTGCCTTGCTTTTTCCGTAGCTTCTGTGCTCTGCGCAAATAGCAACCCGGGCAAAGCCAATAGGATGGTTATGATAGACCTTTTCATTCTTCTTGAATTACAGCAAAGAAAAAGCCACCACACTTGCGCGCAGTGGCTTTTAGTCATGAAACTACTCTACTCTGTTGGAGTGCTTTACAATTACCGCGCCAATTTCAGGATCCGCAGGCCTCACAATCATCCGGATTGTCAATGGAGCAGGCGATCACTTCTTCTTCAGTAAAACTGTTGACATTCTTTGCCATCTCCGCTACCCGGTCCTTACCAATTTTATCAGCTTGAGTGACAGTGTTTTCCTGTAGCATCTCGGTTTGTTTGCTTTCCGTTACGGGTTCTATTTCGCGCTTCGATTGCTTTTGAACAGTAAATTTAATTGCATCAGAAGCCGCCTTGGTGCGGAGGTAATACATTCCCGTTTTCAAACCTTTTTCCCAGGCGTAAAAGTGCATGGAGGTAAGCTTGCCGATGTTGGCATTTTCCATAAACAGGTTCAGGCTCT
>CAZNMG010000423.1:0-2533 GCA_964574075.1 uncultured Owenweeksia sp. | reverse complement strand
TTTCATATATAAATGCAAGATCCTTTCTTGTGGGGTAAACTATAGCCGTGTGGTATAGGCCCACGGCATTTCCGGGTGCTGGAGGTGCGTCTTTGCTGTGCCAGGTGTTTAAACCGATATGATGATGGTAACCCCCGGCCGACAGAAATGCTGCCTGCTCTCCATACATCATGGTCACCTCAAAGCCCAGCAAGTCGCGGTAAAAGTTTAATGCACGCTCGAGGTTTGAAACCTTTAAGTGGATATGCCCGATGCGGGTTTGAGAGGGTATGGTATATGCGTTCATTGTGGTATTTTTTCTATTTATTCTGGCGCGAGAAGTACTGGCTGACCTTACTTAATGTCAGCCCCTCGCAGCCTCAAGGCATTACCGATTACGGAAACCGAACTGAAACTCATGGCAAGTGCTGCAATCATAGGTGATAACAAAATTCCGAAAAATGGAAATAAGATACCAGCAGCTATTGGAACGCCTAAGGTGTTGTAAATGAGGGCAAAGAACAAGTTCTGTTTTATGTTTCGCATCGTTGCGTGGCTCAGGTTTCTCGCTTTCACAATACCTTGCAAATCCCCTCTAACAAGGGTGATCGTGGCATTTTCAATGGCAACATCTGTGCCCGTGCCCATCGCGATCCCCACATCACTTTTTGCCAATGCCGGTGCATCATTAATCCCGTCCCCAGCCATAGCCACCACCTTCCCCTTTTTCTGCAGGCGCTCCACTTCCCTGAGCTTATCTTCGGGCAGCATGGAAGCTTTGAAATCGGTAAGGTTCAACTCTTTTGCCACCGCCTGGGCCGTATCCTTGTTATCTCCAGTGAGCATCACTACAGCTATACCTTTATCCTGAAGCTCTTTTATGGCTTTAGCACTGCTTTCCTTGATCTTGTCACTGATCACTACAAACCCAGCTACCTCTTTATCCACAGCCAAAAAGGAAATCGTCTTCCCTTGTTTTTGAAAGGCCTGGGTTTCTTTCTGCATAGCCGCACTTACTTCGGCACCGGCATATTCCATCATCTTCATATTGCCAAGTCCTATCTTTTTGTCATTTACAGTTCCTTCCACACCTTTCCCTGTAATGGCATTGAAAGAGTGCGATTTTAAAATCTCTACCTTTTGTGCCTTACCATATTTTACTGTTGCTTCTGCTAATGGGTGTTCGCTATTACTGTTTAGCGAGACGATATACTGGAGAACTTCCTTTTCGGAAAAGCCATCGCCAAAAGCTCCCACCTTTTCAACGGTAGGTTTTCCTTCAGTAAGCGTTCCGGTTTTGTCCACGATAAGGGTTGTCACCTTTTCCATTTTCTCCAATGCCTCGGCATTTTTCACCAACACCCCGTTTTGGGCGCCTTTTCCTACGCCCACCATTACCGACATTGGCGTAGCAAGCCCCAGTGCACAGGGGCAGGCGATGATCAAAACTGCAATGGCATTCACCAGGGCATAAACATAGGCTGGTTCAGAGCCCCAAACAGCCCAAGCCACGAAAGTGAGGATAGCAATGAGAACCACAGCAGGAACAAACCAGGCAGAGACCTTATCAGCAAGGTTCTGAATGGGCGCCCGGCTTCTGCTGGCATCGTTTACCATGTGGATGATCTGCGAAAGCAGGGTATCGCTGCCTACTTTTTCGGCTTTCATTAAAAAGGACTGATTCCCGTTGATGGTACCACTGGTGACTTTATCATTCACCGTTTTGGTCACGGGAATAGGCTCACCTGTGATCATTGATTCATCGATGCTGGTTTCTCCTTCGGTAATAATGCCGTCCACTGGAATTTTATCCCCCGGTTTTACTTTCAGGATATCATTAAGTTCAATCTTATCAATGCTGACTTCAATCTCTTCGCCATCTTTTATTTTCAGGGCTTTGTTGGGGGCTAATTTCAGCAATGCCTTTACGGCTGAACTGGTTTTGCTATGCGCCCGCGCTTCCAGTAACTGACCCAACAAGACCAGCGTAAGGATGACCGTGGCAGCCTCGAAATACACGTGCACAGCACCGGACCCGGTTTTAAACTGGGCGGGGAAGAAATCGGGAAACAACATACCGAAAACGCTGAACAGCCACGCCACACCGGCACCAATGCCAATTAGGGTAAACATATTGAGGTTCCAGGTTTTGATGCTTCTATAGGCGCGTTCAAAAAACATCCATGTAGCGTAGAACACTACAGGGATCGAAAGAATGAATTGAACCCAGTTCCATACTTTTTGCCCCATAATGTCATACAATGGATTATCGTGAATCATTTCACTCATCGCGATCAGAAAAATCGGCAGCGTAAAACCAACAGCTATCCAAAATTTCCTGCGCAGTTTCCTATAGGTCTTCTCTTCTGCTGAAAGATCGGGCTGTAGCGGCACCAGGTCCATACCGCAGATAGGACAGGAGCCGGTCTCGTCTTTCACAACTTCCGGCTGCATAGGACAGGTCCATTGCTGAGACGAACTGGCAGAGGACAGATTCTGCTCTTCCACCAGGTCCATACCGCAAACGGGGCAATCACCGGGCTTATCATAAGTT
>CAZNMG010000422.1:0-2567 GCA_964574075.1 uncultured Owenweeksia sp. | reverse complement strand
GGACCCTTTCCTCCTTCCGGGATAATGTACACCTCCGGTAGGGTTTTCTCCATCATCTGCAAAAACTCCGGGTCATCCTTGGTATCGTACCGCTTTCGCAGGATGGGTTCGATTTCCATTCCCTGTTCACGGCAAAAATCGAGAGTGACATTATGTTGCACCTCTTCCCCCCTTACCAAAGCCTTGGTGGGGATATTGGCCATCTTTCCCAAAGCGGCCGTGGCAGCAATATGATTGGAAAAAGCACCGCCAAAAGTGAGAATCACTCTCTTGCCGCTGTTGCGGAAATCTTCAAGATAATACTTGAGCTTTCGCCACTTATTGCCACTTACGTGCGGATGAATCTGGTCTTCGCGCTTCAGCCATATTTCTACCCCCTTGATGGTATCGAGGGGTTGGATGGGGGAGTTTAAATTTTGGAATTCTTTCATGGGTTGTTTCGCAAAGGTATGGCCCAGGATTACTTCAACGCAGAGACGCTAAGAACGCAGAGGTACGCAAAGTAAAACTCCGCGAACTCTGCGCCTTTGCGTTGAAGCAACAGCGCGCAATACGTAAGTTTGCAAAATGCCGCAACTAGAAGAAGGAGATTTCTACTACTCAGAAGAAGGCTTTATAGTTTTCACCAGGCAATACCACCTCAAGCGTGGCTACTGCTGCCAGAGCGGCTGCAAGCACTGCCCGTATGGCTACGACAAAAAGACCAATACTTTCAGAAAAAAATAAGCATGAACACTGCAAGCAAAGCTTTTAAGGATCAGATTTTAGAAGGTATTCCGGCTGAACTACCCGCACCGAAACCTTACGACAAGGAGGCCAACCACGCCCCCGTCCGCAAAGACATCCTCACAAAAGATGAAAAAGTGCTGGCCCTGAAAAATGCCCTCCGCTATTTCCCGCAAAAGTGGCATCAGGAATTAGCTTCCGAGTTTGCCCAGGAACTGAAAAGCTATGGCCGTATTTATATGTATCGCTTTCGCCCGGAATATGACATGAAAGCCCGCAGCATCAACGAATACCCCGGAAAGTGCGAGCAGGCGAAAGCCCTTATGCTCATGATCCAGAACAACCTGGATCCAGCTGTGGCCCAGCATCCGCATGAACTGATTACCTATGGTGGTAACGGGGCTGTTTTCCAAAACTGGGCGCAGTACCTCCTTACGATGAAGTACCTGGCCGAAATGACCGAGGAGCAAACCCTCCACATGTACAGCGGCCATCCGATGGGATTGTTTCCTTCGCATAAAGATGCCCCGCGGGTAGTGGTAACCAATGGCATGATGATCCCCAACTATTCCAAACCGGATGACTGGGAGCGCTTCAACGCTTTGGGCGTGACCCAATACGGGCAGATGACGGCCGGCAGCTATATGTACATCGGCCCGCAGGGCATTGTGCATGGAACTACTATCACGGTTTTAAATGCCTTGCGTAAAGTGAAAAAGGAACCAAACAGCGGTGCCCTGTTTGTAACCTCCGGCCTGGGCGGCATGAGCGGTGCCCAGCCTAAAGCTGCTAATATTGCCGGCTGTATTTCCGTGACGGCTGAAGTGAACAACAAAGCCTCTCGCAAGCGCCATGAGCAGGGCTGGGTGGATGAGATTATCAGTAATATGGATGAGCTGGTGACGCGGGTAAAGCAAGCCAAGGAAAATAAGGAAACCGTTTCCATCGCCTACGAAGGCAATGTGGTGGAAGTGTGGGAGCGCTTTGACAAGGAAGACATTTACATCGACCTGGGTTCGGACCAAACTTCATTGCACAACCCCTGGGCGGGTGGATATTACCCCGTGCAACTGAGCTACGAGGAAGCCAACGAAATGATGGCCAAAAATCCGGAAAGGTTTAAGGAACTGGTTCAGGAAAGCCTGCGCAGACAAGCCGATGCCATAAACCGCCACACCGCAAAAGGCACCTACTTTTTTGATTATGGCAATGCTTTTCTGTTGGAAGCCGGCAGAGCTGGCGCGGATGTTTTTGTCTCCCCTCCCTCTTCAGGGGAGGGGTTGGGGGTGGGGTTTAAGTACCCAAGCTACGTACAGGATATTATGGGGCCCATGTGCTTTGACTATGGCTTCGGCCCCTTCCGCTGGGTGTGCACCTCGGGAAAGCCGGAAGACCTGGAATACACCGATAAACTTGCTGCAGATGTTTTATCGGAAATTGCTGCATCCGCGCCTGCAGAGATCACCCAGCAGATGCAGGACAACATAACCTGGATTAAGGCTGCCGGAGAAAATAAAATGGTGGTAGGTTCCCAAGCCCGCATTCTTTATGCTGATGCCGAAGGGCGCATAAAAATTGCCACCGCTTTCAACAAGGCTATTAAAAAAGGAAAGATTGGACCGGTAGTGCTAGGCCGCGATCACCACGATGTAAGCGGTACAGATTCCCCCTACCGTGAAACCTCCAACATTTATGATGGCTCCCAATTCACAGCTGATATGGCCATTCAAAATGTAATTGGCGACAGCTTTCGTGGAGCTACCTGGGTGAGCATCCACAATGGTGGCGGGGTAGGCTGGGGCGAAGTGATCAACGGTGGTTTCGGTATGCTCCTCGATGGC
>CAZNMG010000421.1:0-7554 GCA_964574075.1 uncultured Owenweeksia sp. | reverse complement strand
TCATTGGTTTTTGCCGAAATAAAAACCACATTCTGATCATAGGTGGCCAGCCAGGTGCGCTTCCAATCCTGTAGTGAATAGTTTCTTGTTGTAGTGGGGCTTAGGTCGTCTTCTTCTTTTTCCTCATAGCGGTATTGGTCTATTTTATTAAAGACCATTATTATCGGTTTTTCCCTTCCGTCAATTTCAGCGATGGTTTGATTCACCGTGTGAATCTGTTCTTCAAAATTAGGATGCGAAATATCCACTACATGGATAAGGACATCCGCCTCACGCACTTCATCAAGGGTAGACTTGAATGACTCCACCAATTGCGTGGGCAACTTACGGATGAACCCAACAGTATCTGAAAGGAGAAAAGGGAGGTTGTGGATCACCACTTTTCGAACAGTAGTATCGAGGGTAGCGAAGAGTTTGTTTTCGGCAAACACCTCTGATTTGCTCAGCAGGTTCATCAGGGTGCTTTTACCCACATTGGTATAACCCACCAGGGCCGCCCTCACCATAGAGCCGCGGTTGCCTCGTTGCACCGCCATTTGTTTATCAATTTTGGTAAGCTTCAGCTTTAGAAGGTTAATCTTATCGCGTATTATCCTGCGGTCGGTTTCTATTTCGCGTTCACCCGGTCCCTTCATGCCGATACCGCCTTTTTGCTTACTTAGGTGGGTCCACATATTGGTTAGCCGGGGTAGCAGATATTCATACTGTGCAAGTTCAACCTGGGTTCGGGCATATGAGGTTTGGGCCCGTGAGGCAAAAATGTCAAGGATCAGATTGGTGCGGTCCAGCACCTTGCACTCGAATTTCTTTTCTACATTTTTGAGTTGTGAGGGGGAGAGTTCATCATCAAAAATTGCAAGATCAATTTCATGCTCTTTTATGTACGCAGCAATTGCATCAACCTTACCCGAACCCAATAATGTTTTAGGATTGGGTTTATCTAATTTTTGTGTAAATCGTTTTATGGAATCAGCTCCGGCTGTGTCGGCCAAAAATTCGAGCTCATCAAGGTACTCGGCCAGCTTTTCCTCCGGCTGGTACTGATTGATAACTCCTATAAGCACGGCCTTTTCGCGCTCCTGCTGTACCTGTTTCTTCTTCGTTTCTATCATAAAAATTAACCTACCAACCAGCTATCCCACGGAATGCGGGTAAGCGCCAGTAACAGACCTAACAGGTAAAAAACCCCAAGGGTTTGAAATTTCTGCTGTGATTCAGTTTTTCGCTTGGCACGGGAATAACAAATGGTGATGAGCGCTATAGAAATAAGCATCACCAGCCCATGTTCTACAGCGTAAAACCGGAAGGTGCTGTTGGACATGATCTGATCCGAATTGGCGTAAGCCATTTCTATCACCGGGCTGATTGCATACAGAATAAGCCCAAGCGCCAGTTGCAGGTGGGCCAGGATCAGCGTAATAAGGGCCAGGCTCTTGTCGCCTTTCGAAAAAGGTTTATTGAGGGCCTTCTTCCTGAAAAAGACCGTAGAGGAAACTATCAGGGCCAGTAAGAGAAAAAAGGGTAAATTGGAATGGAGGTGTAAGATTCCTACGTACATCTATGGTTGTTTTGATGCAAATGTAGGAAATAGGCCACTCACATAGGCGTGCTTGCGGAAACAGCCTCATTTTCCTTGCGGATATTTTCGAGAGAGCTGATCACATACCGAAGCTTGCGAAGAGGTACAAAAGTTAGATTGAATTTCCGTACCCTTTCAACCCCCTGTTGCGTGATTAAATAAATGGTAAGTTTTTTCTGTAGGAATGATTGCTTGTATTCATAATCATAAATAATCCTTTTAGGAAATTCATAGCGTGTTTGGGCCGGACTCTCAAAAGAACTAAACATCAATGATTTTGAATGAATATGGATTATCTCATATTCATCCTCATAACTAAAGAAATTAACTTTTATACCAGCAAGAATTAGTATAAGACCGCCACTTATAATGGCGGGAATATGGTCGTGAAAGTAGTAGCTGAGGCTGCCGCTGATCTGGGATAATATAAGATCAGCAACAAAGATCAGAATAAGCAGCAGCAGGAACACTCGCCACAATAAGAAGTAAGATTTATTTGTAATCTTCATTTAGGGAAAAATACTGCAGGGTTTAAGGCCGCGAATGTAAGCTTCTCCTCTTAACTATCCTATGCCTTATGAGCTTCTTAAGCTTCTGAAGACTAACGTAAAAGCTATCTGATTAGTTTAACTAATTATTTTATAATGATTTAGGTTGGTGTGAAAAAAATAAAAAAAACCCCCCGCTTAGCGAGGGGTCTAGTTTTGGTGTTTATTGCTAATCAACCAAAACCACGAGATACTTCGATGACTTCCAGAATAACTCCGGATTAGTGATCTCCAGGCTATTCACTTTGCCATCAGTTTTATTCCAGCGATACGATTCTGTAGG
Organism: uncultured Owenweeksia sp.; assembly: GCA_964574075.1. GTDB lineage: Bacteria > Bacteroidota > Bacteroidia > Flavobacteriales > Schleiferiaceae > Owenweeksia. Next base: position 5,144 of record CAZNMG010000421.1, on the reverse strand, counting down.
ATGAATGCTCACCAGCTTTACATCATCATCTTCAAGGTTGAGAGGAATCTGATTTGTCTTCGTAATATCTATTTTGGTGAAATAATCGCGGTTAAAATCAGTGGCCAGGGTTTTGGTACGTCCCAGTCCAATAAATCCGCCTTTGCTGTCTATCACCTTATTTTCCTCCAGCTCATCAAAAGTACCTACAGCATAGTAGGCCGTGTTCAGGACTTCCTGCTGCTCAGCTATACGCTGTTGGCGCTGGGTGTTTTCCTCGGAAACCTCTGTGAGTTTCGAATTCAGGCTTTCCATTTCGAAATTAATAGCGGCAAGGTTTTCTTTTAGTACCACTACCTGCGAATCCTTGGTTTCCACCTGTCTCTGCAGGTCTGATACCATTTTCTTGAACTTGCTGTTCTCATAGCTGTAGCGCTTGAGTTTGTCATTAAGGTTAGCAATGGTTTGCCGGTTTTCCGACAGCAGCTCATTGATCACCTCAATGTCGCGGATTACTTCCTCACGCTGGTTCAGCGAAGTTTCCAGATTTCCCTCACGGGCAGTCTGGATGCGCTCCTCTTTTTCCCTGATCGCCATCAGGTTTTCCTGAATTCTGGTAAAGGAGGTAACAAAATCATTAATGAGGGAATCCTTTTGCTGGTTTTCGCTCATCAGTTCCTCGTTTTCCGTTTGCAGGCGTACGTTCTCTTCTTTTACGTCCTGGTTACAGGCCAGAAGGGTGCATAACACAAATGCAGATAACACTAATTTTCTCATGGTTTTGAAATTTGATTTACAGCAACTAAGGAATATAAAAGTGTGCCCTACTTTGGAGCACGGCTAAAAAGATTATCAACAAAGTACCTAAGACATTGATCGCAAGGCTCCAGCTGCTGAATTTCAAGGAAAGTCGCCCCCGAAGCGGGAGAACAAGGGATTCCAACCAATTGGCATTTTGAGGAATTTTACCTCGCCCCGCGCAAGGGATGGTCAAATCATCAATTCATTTTCCGAAAAGCCTCAATAAGACCGGCCGTTGAATTGTCGTGGTGGTTGAGATCATAACCGTTGTCCAGCTTTGGGAACAAGGTACCTGCCAACTTCTTTCCCAATTCCACTCCCCACTGGTCAAAGGAGAAAATATTCCATACCACGCCCTGCACAAATATCTTATGCTCGTAGGCGGCAATAAGGGCGCCAAGGGTTTGCGGATCAGATTGCGGAGCCAGAATTGTGGTGGTAGGACGATTTCCCTGGAAAATGCGGTAAGGGGTTTGTCGCTTTTGAATTTCGGTGTCGGCTCCTACCGATGCTTCTGCCACCGTCATGCCTTTCATCAGTGCTTCGGTCTGCGCAAAGAAATTAGCCATCAGCTTTTTGTGGTGATCGCTTAGCGAATAATGGCTTTGGGCAAACCCGATAAAATCACAGGGAATAAAACGCGTGCCCTGGTGCAGGAGCTGAAAAAAGGCATGTTGGCCATTTGTTCCCGGTTCTCCCCACACCACAGGACCCGTGGCATAATTTACGGGCTGCCCCTGGCGATCCACACTTTTGCCATTGCTCTCCATATTTCCCTGCTGAAAATAGGCTGCAAAACGATGCATATTTTGATCGTAGGGAATGATCGCTTCGGATTCTGCGCCCCAAAAATTTACGTACCATATTCCTATGGCAGCCATCAGCACAGGAATATTCTGTCGAAAAGGCTCGGTTCGGAAATGCTCATCCATCTTATATGCACCGCGCAGTAAGGCTTCAAAATTTTCATAACCAAGACCACAACACAGGGATAACCCGATGGCTGACCAAACGGAATAACGCCCTCCAACCCAATCCCAAAAACCAAACATCTGGCGGGTATCAATACCAAATTCCGCCACAGCTTCTGCATTGGTACTTACAGCTACAAAATGCCTGGCAATGTCATGTTCTTTACCCCCGTTTTGGAGAAACCATTTCCTTGCAGAGTGTGCGTTGGTCATGGTTTCGAGGGTGGTAAATGTTTTGGAAGCAATAATAAAAAGGGTGCTGTCGCTCTTTAGATTTTCAAGGGTATTGCCGAGGTGGGCTCCGTCAACATTGGAAACAAAGTGGCAGGTGATATTTTTAAGCCGGTGAGGGCGTAAAGCTTCGTAAACCATAGCGGGCCCAAGATCTGAACCTCCAATACCAATATTTACTACATCGGTGACAGGCTTTCCACTATATCCTTTCCACTCACCACGCGTCAATTTGTCAGAAAAATCCTTCATTTTTCGAAGCACTGTTTTTACGTCCGGCATTACGTCAAGGCCATTTACCATTACCGGGCGTCCTGAAAAATTTCGAAGAGCCGTATGGAGTACGGGTCTGCCTTCGGTTTCATTTATAGCAGCTCCTTCAAACTGTAATTTTATGCTTTCCTCCACTCCACATTCCTCCAAAAGCTGGCATAGTAATTTCAATGTCTGAGGGGTGACCAGGTTCTTGGAAAAATCCCAGAGGATATCCTCGAAGTAAATGGAGTATTCCCTGAACCGCATAGGGTCACTCAAAAACCAGTCTCTCATGTGCTGCGACTGTATTTCTTGCTTATGATTACCCAGCGCTTGCCATGCCGGGGTTTCGGTAGGATTGATTCCAGGTAGCATTATAAGTACTATTTTTGCCAAAATTATATTTTGCTAGCCACATAGGAGCGTTCAATTCCTTTGGAAGCACCACAGAATAAAAAAAAGAATGACAGATAATGTAGCGCGTGTGCGGTTTGCCAGGCCCGAAAAAGGCTCCTTCCGCAATACACTGACCGCAAGAGTTAAAGAATATTTTAAGGACCAGAATCTTTCCAATAAAGCCAATACAGTAATGGTTATCAAAACCATCACCATGCTGGCTCTCTATTTAATTCCCTATTTACTTTTACTTACCGTAGCCTCCGGACCGGGTGCGGTCATTCTCATGTTTTTTATAATGGGTTTGGGAATGTCGGGGATTGGGATGAGCGTGATGCACGATGCTGCTCATGGTGCCTACCACTCCAACAGGCTGGTCAATAAGATTTTTACCTCCAGCATTTACCTTATTAGCGGTAATGCCGCCACCTGGAAGATTCAGCACAATATTTTGCACCATACTTTTACTAATATTGAAGGTATGGATGAGGATCTTGAAACCTCAGGACTTATCCGTCTGCATCCTTCCCAAAGGTGGAGTCCCCTTCATCGTTTTCAGAAATTCTATACCCCGTTGGTGTATGGTTTGCTCACCCTCAACTGGGTGATGGCTAAAGATTTTAAGCAACTCATAAGGTATTACAAGCGTGGCATTGGTGGACATACACCCCAAAGCATTAAGAGGGAGTGGGTCATCCTTATCCTCACCAAGATTCTTTACTTCGGATTATTTGTAGCGTTACCGCTCATCCTGGTTCCAGTAGCCTGGTATTGGATAATGGCCGGCTTTGTGCTGATGCATTTTACAGCGGGCGTAATACTCAGCTTTGTATTTCAGTTGGCCCATATGGTGGAAGGCGTTGAAAATAAAGAGATGCCGGCAGACGGTTACATGGAGGATGAGTGGATGGAGCACCAGCTAAAGACCACGGCAAACTTTGCCCGCAAAAGCTGGCTGATCAACTGGTATGTTGGTGGATTGAATTTTCAGGTGGAACACCACCTTTTTCCGAACATCTGCCACATTCACTATCCGGCAATTTCCAAAATTGTGGAGCAAACAGCCCGCGAGTTTAATCTCCCTTATTTTGAATATCCACGCCTGAGCCACGCACTTAAGGCTCACATGCGTCATCTCGATAATATGGGCCGCGGGGCTCTAGTGGCTTAGCCGTTTACCGCTTCCACGGATTGTATCTGCCCCGGAAGCATTTGCATCAGAAGATTCTGAATCCCGTCTTTAAGGGTTTTGGTGGATGATGGGCATCCGGAGCAGGCGCCTTGTAAAAGCACTTTAACTGTTCCGTCTTCGTAATTCAGGAATTTTATGTTGCCGCCATCCTGCTCTACAGCTGGTTTTACATACTCATTGAGCAGTTCCGATATTCTTTGCTCTATGGCATCCCACTCCTGTGGATCGCGTTCTTCCGGATGAGTCTCAGGAGCAGCGGCTATAAGGGTTGAAGCAGTTTTATCGATTGCTGTAGCACTGTCAATTACAGGTTTTCCTGAGGCGAGATAGTCGCGTACCATTTCGCGCACTTCCATACTTACATCTTCCCACTCTACAATATCATATTTTGTGATAGCCACAAAGTTGGCCGATATAAATACTTCTTTTACAAAGGGGTAATGAAACAGATTCACCGCCAGGGGAGAGGGTTTGGCTTCTTCTATATTTTTAAACTCGAGCGAATCCTGCTCAACCAACCTCTTATTGGCTACAAACTTCAGCACTGCCGGGTTAGGGGTCATTTCAGCATAAACACTTACCGGAATTTTTTGCTGCTCCATCATCATTAAATTTTTGCAAAGATACATTCGTAAACGGGCTTCACTGCATCTGATTACTTTAGCAGTCTAAATCATCAATATTTTCAATTATGGCTTTTCTGCGAACTGTAAATGAGAAGGCTCCTCAATTTGGTAACGACTGCTTTTTGGCTGAAAATGCTACCATTATTGGGGATGTGGTAATGGGTGATAAGTGCAGCATATGGTATGGGGCGGTGATACGGGGAGATGTTCACTACGTTCGTATGGGCCACAAGGTAAACGTGCAGGACAATGCCACCTTACATTGCACCTATCAGAAGTTTCCATTGAATATTGGGAACAATGTGTCCATAGGTCATAATGCCATAGCTCATGGCTGCACCATTCATGACAATGTTTTGGTTGGTATGGGAGCGATTGTAATGGATGGGTGTGTAGTGGAAAGCAATTCCATCATCGCAGCGGGAGCAGTAGTTTTACAGGGCACTCACATAGCCTCAGGGAGCATATATGCGGGGGTTCCTGCCAAAAAGGTAAAGGATATAAGTGAGGAACTGATCATCGGTGAAATAGAGCGGATAGCCCATAATTATGTCATGTATTCCGGATGGTTGAAGCAGTAAAGGCGTTTATCGCAAGAGGTCCAGCGCGGTTTCCAATATATCGTCTATTCCCTGATTAAGATCCGAATCGGTGTTCACTTCAATATCGGGGGGTACACCCAGTTCGATATTC
>CAZNMG010000420.1:0-8877 GCA_964574075.1 uncultured Owenweeksia sp. | reverse complement strand
CTAAATAATTTTGGATTTATAGGGTACCTTGAAGGTCTCCAGGAAACTGATTTTCAGTTACAGGTAGAAAAGCCGGAAGGGTTTTACGGAAGTACTGCTTTACGTGGTGAGAGTGGGGATACTCTCGATACCTACCTGATTGAGGATTATTTTACGCTGCATGACAATCCCATAATGTATAATGTGCCTGATACCGCTACCCGAATGGTTGGCGGGGCCGAGGTGTTGGTTTCGGTTTACAGCCCCAGCGGGATGGTATATGCCGAAAAATGTATGGAGGAGATCTCAGCCGTTCTCGATGCTACAGCTCAATATCTGGGCGGAGAATTACCGGTTGATAAATACGCGGTGCTGATTTATACCGTGACCATGGAGAATGCAGGAACAAGTTATGGGGCGCTTGAGCATCATACCTCCACGGTGCTTTACATGCCGGAGTTTATGGATGAGCGTTTCTACGATGGCGTCAGGGATATTACAGCCCACGAGTTCTTTCACATTATTACGCCTCTGCGTATCCATTCGGAGATGATCGCTGATTATGACTTTATTGACCCCGAAATGTCGGCTCATATCTGGTTGTACGAAGGTGTCACCGAATACAATTCCCATCTTGTACAGGTGCGCTCCGGCATTTATAACCTTGAGGAATTTCTGAATGTAACGCGTGAGAAAATGGTCTCCGCTGACGATTTTAATGAAGATATACCCCTCACGGTGGCCAGTGAACATACTCTTACATTTCTCAAGGATCAGTATTATGATTTTTACCAGAAAGGCCACCTGGCCGGAATGGCCCTGGACCTTAAACTTATTGAACTTTCTGAGGGAAAATACCGCCTGGTAGACCTGTTGCAGGAGTTGGGAGATATTTACGGGACAGATACCTTTTTTGTGGATGAAGAGCTTTTCGATATCATCACCGACATGACCTATCCGGAGATGCGCGAATTTTTTGCACGCCACTATGAAGGGGCGGAACCCTTTCCTTTTGAGGAACTATTGGATCAGGTCGGTATCATTTACCTGCCCCAGGTGCAGGTGGAGCGGTTGAGTGTGGGCAATATTGAGCTGGGATACAATTTTGAAACGGGTCGCCTTCGGGTAGAATCGATTGCAGAAATGGATGAATTTGGCAAGGATTTGGGCTGGGAAAAAGGAGATGAGATCGTTGAATTCAATGGCCAAAGCGTGGACCTGGGCAACATTAGCGAAGTGATCAGCAATTTTTATGAAAACACAGAAGTTGGCGACAAGATTACGGTAGAGGTGGCCCGCCCTATGGGTGAGGGGGAATTTGATGACAAAAAATTAAAAGCCCGCGCACAGACTAATCTTTATGAAGAATCCCACCTGCTCCAGTCCATGGATGAGCCCACGGCTCGTCAGCTCCAATTGCGCAAGGCGTGGCTCGACCAGTAGGGACTATTTCCATCCATATTTTTAACTTAGCTATTGAAGAAAAAATGCCTATGAGATCGCTTACTGAAATCATTAATGACCCTGCTTCCAACCTTGTAGATGTACGTACCCCGGCCGAAGTGCAGGAGGTTAGTGTACCCCGTGCCGAAAATATTCCTATGGACAAGGTAATCCCCAACCTGGATCGCTTCCGCAAGATGGAGGGCGATATTGTGCTTTTTTGCCGGTCCGGGGCGCGCAGCGAACAGGTAAAGCTATACCTCAATCAGAATGGGGTAACCAACGTGGTAAATGGGGGTGGCTATGCCGACATAAAACAATCTTTAAATTCCACATCATGAAAAAACTACTGTTTTTATTATTGCCCCTTATGATGGCTTGTCATCCTCCGGTACCTGAAGAAGAAAATGTAAATGTGGAGCAAGCGAGTGATCTTATGGAAAACGGGCAGGTAACACTATTGGATGTACGCACCGATAGCGAATGGGACCAAGGCTATATTGACGGAGCACGCCAGCTGAATTTTCATGAGGACGATTTTGAGCAGGAATTGGCCACCTTACCCAAGGATGAAACTTACCTGGTGTACTGCCACTCGGGCGGGCGCAGCGCCAAAACGCTTCATAAGATGAAGGAGATGGGCTTCGAAAAAGTGTACAATCTCGATGGAGGGATCTCCGCCTGGAAAGATTCGGGGAAAGAAGTAAAGGAGTAGCCGGATTTAGCGGGCTGCAAAGTGGTTGTAATCCTTTGTAAGGGTGTGTAGAAATTTTATGGGAGGCAGATCACTCTTCACCTGTAGCTTCTCTTCCATTTTGGTTTTCAGCAGTTCTACGGGCTTCCGGTTCCCGTTTTCACGAAAGGCGTGTATGGCGTGACGGATCAGCCGCACGTCACTATCGTTCATTTTAATTGCATCAGCAAACACCGGCTGGTAATTTTCATCTATCTGATTTAGCAATTGCCGGCTGCGTTTTAAGGTAAAATCTTTTTTTCGGAGCTTCACCACAGTAGTCCCCGCAAGCAGGTCACCAAGGCGCTGTGCATTTCTAGTAAAAATGATCATTACTATGGCAATGCCCCCGCCAAGGCTGAAGTCAATAGGGATCATGATCCATCGCAACAGATAGGCACCTACACCTGGCTTGCTGCCATCGAGTTTTGCCACTTTCAGGTTCTGGGCACGCTTTCCTATGGTTTGCCCATCCATAAAAATCTCAGTGAGCAAAAAGTACTGGTTGGCGAGTAAAGAACCAACAATGGCAACGGCCGTAGGAATATCATTGAAGATGGTGCCCATTACCAGAAAAAAGATGAGCACATACGCCAGAAGGACTGCAATGTCGATCAAAAAAGCCACGATGCGCTCCATGAGCCCAGCCAGCTGGTAACTGATTGTTACATTTTGGGTGGTGCCAATATTTACCGTTTCCATTTATTTGAATACTTTGCTGCCTGTAATGAACCAGGCCTCATTTGTTAAAAAGAACATTGAACGGTGGGAGCAGTTTGAAAGCTGGCTGAACGATCTTAAGGCTCATGACCCTGATGAACTGGCCTCACTATACCTTCAGCTTACCGATGACCTCTCCTACGCCCGCACCCATTTCAGAGACGGGGAAATTACCCATTATTTAAATAATCTGGCTACCAAAGCCCACAGCAAAATCTATAGAAACAGGCGGGAGAAAACCAATCGGTTTATCCACTTCTGGAAGTATGAAGTGCCCCAGGTGTGCTACAATTACCGGAGGCATCTGCTTTACTCCCTTCTCGTTTTCACAATAGCCACTGCCATTGGGGCTCTTTCGGCAGCCAATGATCCGGATTTTTTGCGGCTTATTCTTTCAGATGATTATGTAAATATGACAGAAGCCAATATTGCTAAAGGTGACCCCATGGCCGTGTACAAGAGCGGGCCCCGCACCGATATGTTTTTGGCGATCACCCTTAATAATGTTAGGGTCTCACTTACGGTATTTGCCATGGGAATTTTTACTGCCATTGCCTCAGGGGTACTGCTGCTCTACAACGGGGTGATGCTGGGCTCTTTTCAGTACTTTTTCTTTGAACGCGGTCTGCTTATCGATTCAGCCCTCACCATCTGGATACACGGCACTTTGGAGATTGCGGCTATTATTCTCGCTGGTGGCGCTGGCTTTATTCTAGGCAACAGCTTCCTCTTTCCCGGTACTTATTCACGCCTGGTAGCTTTGCGAAAGGGGGCAAAAGATGGTCTTAAGCTGATCATTGGCCTGGTACCTATTTTTGGGACAGCCGGTTTTCTGGAGGGGTTTATCACGCGGCTCACCGGTGCTCCCATATTGGTGAAGCTGTTTATCATCCTTGGCTCCGCTGCCTTTATTCTTTTCTATTTTGTCATCTATCCCACCAAACTTTATAAAAATGGACAGTTACCACACCAAAATTGAATTATACAAGCAGCGTCAGTTTGGCGATAAGCTCAATGCCACTTTCAATTTTCTACGCCAGGAGGCACGGCCGTATTTTAAGGCTCAAATGCTGATATCAGGTCCTGTTGCTATCCTTTGCAGCATATTGTACGGCTTTTTTTTCGTGGGCTGGCTGGCAGAGATTAATAATGCAGGGCAACCCGGTTTTATGTTTTCCCTCAGCTATTTCTTAAATATGTTAGGGACATTGATTTTCAGCTACATCCTTATCATTGTGGTGGCATTGGTTAACTATATCTACATGCGCCTATACCACGAGAAAGGGAATGAGTCACCCACGGTAAGTGAAGTGTTTGAAATGGTGAAACAAAAGTTGCCGGGCGCGATAGGTTTGATGATTGTGATGGGCTTTCTTATCATGATTGGTTTCATCGCTCTGGTCATTCCCGGGATATATTTTATGGTGGTTGGCACCCTTACCATTCCCATATTGGTTAACGATGACACCAGTGTCTTCGATACCATAAGCCGTGCTTTTAAGCTCATTAATGATAAGTGGTGGAGCACTTTTGGACTGCTCATCATAACCGGTATTATTGCCTCTCTTATTAGTATGGTTATTTCTCTTCCTGCATCGGTTCTTTTTGGGGCAGAAGCTATTTTGTCGATTCAGTCGGGCAACCTGAATAGCAGCACTATGTTTTCGCCCTGGGTTATGGCTATAAGTTCCCTTCTGAGCTATGTAGGCTCCATTGTAGGTAATACGATTACACAATCGGCAGTGGGCTTTCAATATTACAACCTGGTGGAGATGAAGGAATCACGCGGGCTAATGGAAAAAATTGACGGGGTGGGCCGTTCCACTGAAGATGACGCCAATGAAGGTATCTATTAAACTTCCACTTTTTCTTTTTTTGTGTCTGCTTCTTTTTACTTTGAAGGCTGCACCACCGGCTGAGCAATATCGCGAACCTGGCCCTGAAACACTGGAGCAGTTCTGGCAGGATGATGACTACAGCTATCAGCGGCAGGAACTTCAGCGCCCAGCGTTCTGGACACGGGTAATGTCAAAGTTTCAGGATGTATTGAACTGGCTTTTTGGAGCGGCTCCATCCGGCCGTACCATACAGATCATTTTTTACCTGTTGTGCGTGGCGATCCTGATATGGGCCGTGGTGAGACTGGTAGGTGTGCCTTTCAACAGCATGTTTAGCCGGGAGGGCCAAAATAAAAGCCTGGAATTTTATGTACGCGAAGAACATATTCACGAAATGGATTTTCCCAAAGCTATTGCGGAAGCTCAGAAAAATATGCAGTGGCGCCTTCTAATCAGGCTTCAATATCTGTTTGCGCTTAAGTTGTTGGCCGATAAAGGTAGGATTGAAGTAAAAAGTGGTAAAACCAATCACGAGTATCTCTACGAAATAAAGGAGGGTGAAGTGAGGCAGCCTTTTGAGCGGTTGTCACGCATATTCGAATACACCTGGTACGGCCATTTTGAGGTAAACCCGGCTGTGCTGCAAAGTGCCGGCAATGAGCTCGAAAACCTTCAAAGGATGTCGGGGAAATGAGGAAGCGCAGGCAAAATATTACAATTGTAGCGGTGGTAACGGGGTTTATCATTTTTCTTGCTTACACTTCCACCCCCGAGCCACGCTGGGTACCCACCTGGCATGAAAAGGATAGCCAGGCCTACGGGGGTGAGGTGATGCAAACCGTGCTCAAGGATCTGGTCAATGAGCCTGTTCAGTCATCTTACCGCACTCTTTATGAAATGATGGAGAAGGATAGTCTGAGCGGTCGCAACTACGGTAATCTCCTGATTGTGGCTAATGGTTTTAATCCTGAAGAAAATGACTGGCGCGCACTCATGCAATACCTTCGTGAAGGAAATACGGCCATGATTTCTACCACCCACCTTGGGTCGTATTTTAAAGATAGCCTCGGTGCAATAATGGAGTCTCGTTCTGATGACTATGACGGGCTGGAGGAAAACGCGGAACAAATACAGGGAAAGACCCGCATAGGATTGCGTTTTACTATAGAGGGATTCCCGAATGAAGACTTTGAAGTAGAAGCCCTGGCAGCTACCCATCAATTTGAGGAGGTTGAAAAGAGTGAACGCAAGCCCTTCGAAATACTTTCTGCAAATGAGAAAGGCGGAGAGGTGCTCAGGCGGTACCAGGTGGGGAAGGGGCAGCTATACCTTCACACAAACCCTCTACTGCTCAGTAACTATTACTTACTGGACAGTGCTACCTGGCGCTACTCATCTGGCCTGCTTTCCATGCTTCCGCCACATGAACCAGTTACGCAGGTGGAGTTTTACCAGGTGGGGAGGCAGCAATCCTCCTCCATATTGCGCTTTATGCTTTCAGAACCGGCATTACGGGCTGCAGTATATCTCAGTATAATAGCAGTTCTCCTGTTCCTGATATTTGAGGCAAGGCGTAAACAGCGGATCATTCCTGTTATTGAGCCTTTGCAAAATTCATCCGTGGAATTTGCCGAAACCCTGGGGCAGCTCTACTATAACTCGCACCACGACCACCTTAACCTGGCTCGTAAAAGGCTGAACTATTTTCTGGAGTACATCCGGCAGCACTATTACCTGCCCACCAGTAGCCTCAATGATGACTTTGCCAGGGGTCTTGCAGAACGGTCATCATACCCGCTGGAAAAGGTGAGAAATCTCCTTGATATTGTGAGGAAGATACAGGACGGAGAAATTACCGAAAACCAGTTTCTCATTTTTGAAAAACTCCTACATCAATTTTATCAGAAAAAAAAGCAAAATCAAATAAACCATGGAAGAAAATCCGAGTGAAGATATTTTTAAAAACCGTGTAGACCTCAGCGAACTGCATACAGGTGTGGAGTCGATCCGCGCTTCCATCGCGAAAATAATTGTGGGGCAAAAGCGCACCGTGGATCTGCTGCTTATAGCCTTGCTGGCGGATGGGCACGTGCTTTTGGAAGGAGTTCCCGGTATTGCAAAAACCCTGATCTCCAAACTGCTGGCCCGTGGTTTATCAGTTGATTTTTCGCGGTTGCAGTTTACGCCTGATCTTATGCCAAGTGATGTGCTGGGCACCTCAGTCTTTAACCTAAAAACTTCCGAGTTTGAATTTAAGCCGGGGCCGATCTTTTCAAACATCGTACTTATAGATGAAATCAACCGGGCACCGGCAAAAACGCAGGCCGCCCTGTTTGAAGTGATGGAAGAGCGCCAGGTTTCCATTGATGGCATTACTCATCCCATGGAGGAACCATACCTGGTAATGGCGACACAAAACCCCATTGAGCAGGAAGGCACCTATCGCCTGCCCGAGGCACAACTCGACCGGTTTCTCTTTAAGATCAATATGGAGTATCCCACCTTGCAGGAGGAGATTTCCATTTTGGAAAACCATCTGCAGTGGCGCAATGAGGGTCCGCTGGAAGAAATGAAACCCCTACTTACAGCTGCCCAGTTGCGGGGATTTCGCAAAACTATAAGTGAGATTGTGGTGGAGAAGCCTCTGCTGGAATATATCGCAGGAATTGTTGAGAGTACCCGCCACGATGCCTCCCTCTATCTGGGTGCCTCTCCGAGGGCTTCCATAGGATTGCTGCACGGGGCCAGGGCTTTTGCTGCTCTTCAGGGCCGTGATTTCGTAACACCCGAAGATGTTAAGTTTTTGGCAGTACCGGTATTGAGCCACCGTGTGATGCTTACCCCGGAGCGTGAAATGGAGGGGATTTCCGTAAAGGAGGTGGTAATGCAATTGGTAAATAAAGTGGAAGTACCAAGATGAAACTTAGTTCCAACTTCGTCCTTCCGACTTTCGCACTTAAAATTTAAAGAATTGAACTAACTCCGGTAATAGAGGCTTCGATACATTTCTTCCGCAAATGCTTCAAAGAAACACGCAGCCTGACATCAAACCACAAACCCCAAACCACGAACAACAAACTCCAAACAATTGAAAAGGAATGAAAAACATATAATCAGCCTCTACCTGACTTCCAGGTTTTTTGCGGGTATTATAGGTGCTGTGGTGCTTTTTGTGCTGGGATATGTCTTTCCTTTTATGGAGCAATTGGCGTATATACTTCTCCTGCTTTTGGGATTTTTGCTGTTGTTGGAAGTCTATATGCTTTACCGCACTAAAAAAGGCCTTTTTGTCCGCAGGGAGTGTGGTGAAAAATTCTCCAATGGCGATGACAATCCTGTGGATGTTGTTCTGGAGAATTTTTATGCTTTTCCGATTGATCTTCGTGTTATTGATGAACTGCCTTTTCAGTTTCAGCGGAGGGATGTAAACTTCAACCTTCGCCTCAATCCTGGCGAAACACGCACCCTCCATTACGATTTGCGGCCTGTGCAACGCGGGGCCTACGGGTTTGGTGCGGTAAATGTTTTCGCCAAAACCGTTATTGGACTTGCTACCCGGAGATATCGATTTGCTCAGGATGTAACCGTTCCTGTATACCCTTCATTTGTACAGATGCGCCAGTTTGAGTTGCTGGCCATTTCCAACCATCTGACACTTGCGGGGGTAAAAAAGATCCGCAGGCTGGGCAACAATCGTGAATTTGAGCAGATAGGGAAATACGTGGCCGGTGACGACTACCGCAGAGTAAACTGGAAAGCCACGGCCCGAAAGGGTGAATTGATGGTAAATCACTACCAGGATGAGCGTAGCCAGCACGTATATTCTGTTATCGACAAGGGGCGGGCAATGAAAATGCCTTTTGAAGGGCTTACTCTCCTTGATTATGCGATCAATGCCAGCCTTGTCATTTCCAATATTGCGATTCGAAAAGGTGACAAGGCGGGGCTTATCACTTTTCAGCACAAGCTGAGTTCGGTGGTGCCAGCCTCTGGGCGGAACCGGCAAATGCAACTAATTATGGAGCAGTTGTACAACCAGAAGACGGCTTATAAGGAAAGCAGCTTTGAGCGATTATACGTAGCCCTCCACCGCAAGATCAACCAGCGCAGTCTCATCCTCCTTTATACGAATTTCGAAAGCCTTCATGCCCTGCAGCGGCAATT
>CAZNMG010000419.1:0-3336 GCA_964574075.1 uncultured Owenweeksia sp. | reverse complement strand
CAGTTTCCTCGAGAATGATCAGGTCTAAAGTTGCAGTACTGTCACAACCTGCTGCATTCTGCACCGTATCCTGATAATTGCCGCTGGTTGTCCAGGTGTAATTGCCGCTTGGGCTGATCATGCTTGAGCAGGAAGCAACATTAAGAGTTGAAGATGTTTCAGAACACGGTGGACTATATTTGGCTAAAAAGATATCAGCGCTTCCTGCGGAAGTAAGGTGTGCGGTGCTGCCAAACAGATCAAAATCAGCGGTGCCGGAAAAATAGCCGGTCAGGTAAACATTGCCGCTAGTATCTAACGCTACCGAATGGCCCTGATCATAACCTCCGCCCATATTCTTTGCCCATATGTAGTTCCCGGAAGCATCGTATTTGGCTATGAAAATATCATGATATCCTCCAGAATAAAGGTTTGCGGTGCCACCTGATGGATCAAAATCAGCATTGCCTTGAAAAAATCCGGTCATATAAGCATTGCCGCTGTCATCTACAGCTACTGAATGGCCCTCATCATAACTATACGCGCTTCCCATGCTTCCGGCCCACAGGTAATTGCCTAAAGCATCGTATTTGGCTAAAAAGATATCAGTCATACCTGCAGAGGTGAGATTTGCGGTGCCGCCTGAGGGATCAAAATCGGCTGTATCGGAAAATCTGCCGGTCATAAAAACATTGCCGCTGTCATCTACAGCTACTGAAAGGCCTTCATCATAACTTTTACTGCCCATATCCTTTGCCCACAGATAATTGCCGGAAGCATCGTATTTGGCTAAAAAAATATCATACCCTCCTGCAGAGATAAGGTTCGCAATGCCGCCTGACGAATCAAAGTCGGCTGTGTCTTGAAAATGTCCGGCTATATAAACATTGCCGGTCTCATCTACGGCTAATGATTGGCCTTTGTCAATTCCCGTGCTGCCCATACTCTTCGCCCATAGATAAATGCCGGAAGCATCGTATTTGGCTAAAAAGATATCAACACTTCCAGCGGAAGTAAGATTTGCGGTGCCACCTGATGGATCAAAGTCGGCTGTATTTTCAAAATACCCCGTGATATAGGCATTCCCGCTGTCATCAATGGCTACTGAATGGCCAAAGTCATGACTTGTACCCCCCATATTATTTGCCCACATATAATCGCCAGAAGCATCGTACTTGGCTAAAAAGATATCAGAATATCCTACGGAACTGAGATTAGAGGTGTTGCCTGACGGATCAAAATCGACTGTACCTTCAAATCTGCCGGTCATAAAAACATTGCCGCTGTCATCAACAGCTACTGAAAAGCCATTATCATATTCAGTATTACCCATATTCTTTGCCCACAGGTAATTGCCTAAAGCATCGTATTTGGCTAAAAAAATATCAGTCATACCTGCAGAGGTTAGGTTCGCGATACCGCCTGACGGGTCAAAATCGGCTGTGGCTTGAAATTGACCAGTCACGAAAACATTTCCGCTATCATCTACAGCTACTGATCGGCCTCTATCATGATACCCACCACCCATACTCCCTGCCCAATCATATTCCAGACTCTGCCCTTTCAGAGATGAACTGCCAAAAATCAATGCTGTTATCGCTAATGCTAAAAATAAAAATTGTTTCATCTGCCCAACCTTTATTGCCCTGCTAAAGGCTATTTTGAATTAATAAATCAATATGCTTCTTGTGAAAAAAATGCTGAAAGACGAATAAAAATATTTAGGAATCAACAGTCATTATTACTCAGTTTCGGCTGCCATTTTGAGCAATTTAATTTCACATTTTTTCAAAATCTTTCATCTTCATTCCAGTTGCCGGTATTCAAAAATAGTTCGCAGGCCTTGACCCACTCCTGATACGCAGCACTTTCAAAATCAACATCTCCCTCCGCATCCCTTGGTGGCTCCGGTTGATTTCCGTGGAGATATCCCGTTATCCAATACCTGGCTTCTTCGGACATACGCTCCATCTCCTGAAGGGAACAATAGAAACTCCTTTCCCTCACCGGACACCATGCATATAGGCGCCCTGGAAAGGTGTGGGGATTGCCTAGTAAAAAGTGCTGACCCGTACATCCCTTATGATAAAACCAAAGATTATCATCCATCTGAACTTCAGTTGCTTTTCGTTTTTATTATTCAGGGAATTCCGGAGCAGGTACACTTTATTCTTCAAATACCCAGAGATCACTTCCACTTTCACCTGATCCCACAAAATATATTTTCTCTCCAAACCGGCTAATGCCCCTTTGCAGTCTAATCTTGTAATCCGGGATTCCATCTTCATTGGCAATCATCAGAGGCGTATCTGATGAGGTATTTACACGCCATAACCTGGGGTCTTCGTGATACTCTCTTGCTCCAAAATACCAACCCGAAGCATCATTAGTTGCAGTAAAATGATCAATCTCCGTCACTTTGAAGGTATCGACCAATTCAACCTTTCCATTACCAGTGTCATAGGCGTAGAGCAATTTTCCATAACCTGCACCATCGGGATATTTATAGGCCTGATCAAAGAATAATTTATTGCAGTAACTTCCATTGAATTCTACCGGCACGTAGGGGTTAGTATCTGTAAAGTCGGTGAACCCGTTAACAGGTGTGGCCTTAAGGTTGCTTCCTACCTGCCATAGCTGGATCTGTTTGATATTTTGGCCGGTGAAATTTTCTTTGGTGGCTGAAGGCTCAGGAGCAAAGAAATATACCTTTCCCTGATGACTGATCATATGGGGCATATAATCGTCATAGAGTACACCATCAGGATGTTTAAGCAGTGTGGTGATCTTACCACTTTCGAAATCAGCCGCATACACTCCCGGGCCATAATCAGAGCGACTGGTATTTAATGCATAAAAAAAGACATGACTTCCAAATATTTCAAACCCGTTAGGTATTGCTTTCAATTCCTTACCCAGGGCAGGCACTACATCTCTCAAATTTGAACCATCCCATTGGTAAATTTTATGATCCCATTCATTAACAAAATAGATATCACCGCTGTCATCCAGGATTTTCTGAACCATAGTGCCCACCGGCTTTTTTCCCAACTGCCGTGCCTGATCCCCATTCAGTTCAAAGAGGTAAACCTTGGGATCATCACCCGACCGACTCGTGAAATACACTTTTCCATTGTAGGAATACATGCCGCTATTGGGCGAACGGCTTATATCCTTCAGGATTATGCGGGTTGATTCGGCAGTTCCTTGAGTGAGGTATAGATTATACTGACGGGATTCCTTGCCTGCAATAAAGTAAAAATTATCACCGGCCCCTACTGCCGTACCATGATGCAAGTAGCTGTAATCATGGCCATTACCCGGCTTGGGTGCTGATATAAACTCCGAGAAGGCGCC
>CAZNMG010000418.1:0-3483 GCA_964574075.1 uncultured Owenweeksia sp. | reverse complement strand
CATGAAGTATATGATAGAAAAAAAGGAAGGAAGGATCACGGAGGCGGAAGAACCGGAAACTGAGCCTGAAGAAGAAGAAAGCAGTCAGGGCTGGGTCGGCAAATTGTTGCAAAAAATGCAGGACAGCAAACCGGTGGAAGAAGAAAAGGACATTGTGCTGCACCATGATTATGATGGCATCCGCGAGCTCGACAACAACCTGCCTCCCTGGTGGCTCTATGGCTTCTACGCCTCCATTGTATTCTCAGTGATATACCTGCTCCGGTTCCATGTATTTGAAACAGCTCCCCTACAGCTGGAAGAGTACAGGATGGAAATGCAGGCAGCCGCTGAAGCAAAGGAGGAATACCTGAAAACTGCTGCCAACCTGGTGGATGAAACCAATGTAACCCTGCTCAGGGAGGGTCCGGCTCTGCAGGCCGGAGCCTCTCTTTACAAAGCCAATTGTGCCGTATGCCATGCGCCTGACGGTGGCGGTGGTGTGGGCCCCAATCTTACCGACCCCTACTGGATGCACGGGGGAAGTATCAATGATGTATTCAGCACCATTAAGTATGGCGTGCCTTCCAAGGGGATGATTGCCTGGAAGGATCAGCTCAGCCCCAAACAACTTCAGGAATTAGCCTCCTATATTCTGAGTCTTCAGGGCAGCAGCCCCGGCAATCCCAAGGAACCCCAGGGCGAAATTTATACGAGCGAAGATGCCAATGCTGAAGGTGAGGAGGCCGCTGAGCCCACGGCATCCTTATAAAACAATACTGCATGCAACCCACAGCGAGAGTCGTACAGGAATTTAGCAGGGATGACAGCTTTCGCGATTCCATAGCCACGGTAAGCAAGGAAGGCCGGAGGAATAAAATATTCCCGAAAAAGCCCCACGGAAAGTACACCCGCTACCGCCAGTATGTGAGCTACGTATTGCTGGGCATATTCTTCAGCTTTCCCTTTGTAAAAATTGGTGGCCAACCCATGTTGATGTTCAATGTGGTGGAGCGGAAGTTTGTGATCTTCGGGCAGATCTTCTGGCCGGCTGATTTCCTGATCTTTTTGCTGGCGATGCTGATAGGCGTGATCTTCGTTTCCGTATTCACAGTGGCTTATGGTCGCCTTTTCTGTGGGTGGATATGCCCGCAAACTATTTTTATGGAACATGTCTTCCGCAGGATAGAATATTGGCTGGAAGGTGACCGCGGGCAGCAGATGCGGCTCTCGAAAATGAAATGGAACTTCGAAAAGATCCGGAAGAGGGGCTTCAAATACCTCATATTTTTCGGGATGAGCTTCGTCATCTCCAATTTCTTCCTGATGTACATTATGGGCAATGAAGGCTGGTGGGACCTGATACGGGAAAATCCCATGAACCACCTTTCCGGGCTCGGGGCCATGCTGGTCTTTACCGGGGTTTTCTACTTTGTATTTGCCTGGTTTCGCGAGCAGGTGTGCATTATGGTTTGCCCTTACGGACGGCTGCAGGGAGTGATGCTCGATCGCAATTCGGTAGTCATCGCCTATGATTACCTCCGTGGTGAGATGCGCGGAAAATTCCGCAAAAATGAAGACCGGGAGGCCGCTGGCAAGGGCGATTGTATAGACTGCAATCAATGTGTTGACGTGTGTCCCACGGGCATTGACATCCGCAATGGCACCCAGCTCGAGTGCATAAACTGCACAGCCTGTATTGACGCCTGCGATGATGTGATGCTCAAAATAGATAAACCCACAGGCCTCATCCGCTATGACAGTGAAAACAATATTGCCACCGGCAAAAAGCGAATCCTCACGGTCCGCTTACTCGCCCTTACCGGGGTCCTCCTCGTACTGATGAGCCTGTTTTCATTTGTACTGCTGAGCCGTAGTGATGTGGAAGCGATCATCCTCCGCACGCCCGGCCAAACCTATCAGAAGGTGGATGAAAACATTTATTCGAATGTGTACAATTTTAAACTGATCAACAAGACCCCGGAGGAACGGACATATCACCTGGAGGTAATAAGTCCCAAAGGTGGCAGGCTTGAAAAAGCCGGTGATCAAAAAATCACGACCCCCGGCAGCGAGCTGGCCGAAGGTGTGTTTGTGCTCTACCTGAAGCGTCATCATTTGGAAAGCACCAATACCGATGTGGAGATCGGGGTATCCCAGGGCGACCAGCTTATTGAAACGGTTGAAACAGGTTTTAACGGGCCATTGGTGAAGCCGAAGTAAGTTTTACTGTTGGAAGGTTGAAAGTTGAAGGTTGAAGGTTGAAGGTTGAAGGTTAAAAAAATTAAAAGATGAAATTTACCTGGGGAACAGCAATAGCAATAGTACTGGTAGTATTCGCACTAGGCATGGGATATGCCGTGTACCAGGCGGTACAGCAGGACTATGATTTGGTTACTGAAGATTACTATGCCGAGGAGCTGGTATATCAGGAGAAGATTGATCAGAAAACAGCAGCGCTTGCGCTGGAAGGGGAGTTGGTACTCAGCTGGACGGAAGCGGGAATGCTTTTGCAATTCCCCGAAGAACTGAAAGGCAAGGTTGCCGGCATGGACCTGGAAATGTATTGCGTGACGGAGGCGGACAATGATTTTAATATTACGCAGAAAAGCTGGTCTGTAGCTGATATCACAATACCGGCAGCTAAGTTTAAAAGCGGGAAGTGGATCGCCAAACTCACCCTGGTGACAAATGGTACGGCCTATTATTTCGATCCCGCAATTGCACTGCCATGATCTGGATTGCCTTCATATTTGGCCTGGTTTCCTCTTTGCACTGTGTGCTGATGTGCGCACCGCTGCAGGCTGTGGTGATGGGCCAATGGCTGAAAAGCGGAAAGCGCCTCCACTGGGTGCTCTATCACTTAGGCCGCATTACTACCTATGCCCTGCTGGGTATTCTGGCAGGAATGCTCGGAAGTGCCATTGGCCTTCCGCTGTTGCAAAGGGAATTTACCATCATTGCCGGGCTGTTACTTCTGTTCGGATACTTTGGTTTAAAATATATGCAGTGGGACCGCAGCCTCAACCGCCTCATCACTCCATTTTTAATGCGGCTGCAGTCTAAAACCCGGGGCCGCAAAAACCGGATCTGGTTTATGATATCCGGGAGCCTTAACGGGCTGCTGCCCTGCGGAATGGTGTACGCGGCTTTGATCCCTGTGGGAGGTGCCCCCAATCCTGTGCAGGCGGGAATTTCCATGATGTCTTTCGGGTTGGGCACACTTCCCCTGTTGCTGAGCACCAACCTTGCCGGCAGCCAATTGATGGTGAAGTTTAGCCGGCATTTACAAAAGCTTATCCCGGTAACGGTGGTGATTATAGCCGCGGTACTTATCCTCAGAGGGCTGGAGCTTGGGATTCCTTTTCTTAGCCCGAGTATGCCTGTGGCGGGGGCCGGTACAGAAGTGTGCAAATAAGCTAAGGCACTGCAAACCTTCCAAATTCATACCTGTTACGCAGGTATGTCTCTCAGAAATGCCATAGCACTTTCCTTCGTCTTCCT
>CAZNMG010000417.1:0-3191 GCA_964574075.1 uncultured Owenweeksia sp. | reverse complement strand
CGCTGTAAACGTGCACCTTTCCCGGTATAAACCGGAAACCCAGCTCCGGTTATTTTCACGCCAAGATCAAAGCTTATCAGTTTGTATTGCTCTGTTAATTCCCAATGAGGTTTGGCTGCATTACCCAAATCCGGCTTTTTGCCCCAGCTGGCGATCTCCTCGTTCTCATCAGGGCCTGCCCCCTCCGTTACCTGGTGATAAGGTACATTAGGCAGGGTTACGAGCAGGTTTTCCAACGCATGTTTAATCTGATCCTGTTGCTGTTGTAGTTCCTTTCCCTTCTCCTTAAGTTCCCCCGTGTGAGCTTTAAGGGCATCTGCTTCCTCTCGCTTTCCCTGGCGGTAGAGATCACCTATTTCCTTGCTTATGCGGTTGCTTTCCGCAAGTGTGGAATCCAACTCTGCCTGGTTTTGACGTCTTTGCTCATCAAGGTTCAGAATATCCGCAATGGATTGATGTGCGTCTATTTTTCTTTTGGCGAGGCCTCTTACGGCTTCTTCCGTTTTACTTCTCAGATAAGAAAGCTCAAGCATATTCTCTGAATTTCGGCAAATGTAAAAAACAAAAACCCTGACCACCGCGGCAAGCCGGATGTCAGGGTTATTCTTTATAAGTCAAAGCACAATTTCCAAAGCCTTAGTTAGCAGGCTGTACAGAAACGTATGATTTGTTATCTCTTTTCTTTTTGAATACTACTGTACCATCAACCATGGCAAACAAGGTATGATCTTTACCCATACCCACATTTTCACCCGGGTTGTGACGTGTACCGCGCTGGCGCACAATTATGTTTCCGGCTATGGCCTCCTGGCCTCCGAAAATTTTTACACCAAGGCGCTTGCTTTCTGATTCTCTTCCGTTTTTGGAGCTACCAACTCCTTTCTTATGAGCCATTTTCTAAAGATTTTGATTCGTTATTTCAATAATTCTTTGGCTTGCTTCACCCACTCTTCACTCTGGATCGTCTCCTTTGTAACTCCACTAAGGGCAGAAAGGTATTCCATCTCTTTTGCTCCGAGTTTGCTGATCTGCTCATAGGTAAAAATACCTGCACTGTTCAGCTCCTTTTCTGTTACGGGCCCAATACCTGTAATGGCAGTAAGGTCATCCTTGTCATCGGCAACGGCTGTTCCCACTTTATCAGATACTTTCTTGTAACCGAAAAGGATTTTGGCCTGCTCCTTAATTTCCTCCATCTGCTCGGCACTGATTCCACTGACCTTCTCAGTAAGCTCTGCCGTATCGGCTTTGTTGAGTTTGCTGATCTGCTCGTAAGAGGTATAGCCATTTTTTTCAAACTCTGCGGCTACTTTTGGTCCTACTCCGTTCAAACGGGTAAGATCATCATGAGCAGCAGCCTGCTTAGGTGCAGCAGTTTTTTTAGGAGCGGCAGTTTCTTTTGGTGCCTCAGCTTTAGGAGCCTCTTTTTTGGCAACCGGCTTGGCTTCAGCCCGTGCCGATGCCTTTGAGGAACCTTTACCAATACCCATTATCTGGATAAGGCTAATAGCCTGGCGGTGTCCGTTCTTCTTGCGGTATCCTTTCCTTCTTTTCTTTTTGAAGACGATTACCTTATCTGCTTTTAGGTGAGATACGATCTGCGCATCTACTTTAATACCATTTATAACCGGGGCGCCAACTTCTACGCTACCGTTGTCGTCAGTGAGCAACACCTTGTCAAAAGACACGGAATCGCCTTCACTACCTTCCAAGCGGTTTACGTACACCTGCTGGTCTTTGCGTACTTTGTACTGATGCCCTGCTATCTCTACAATTGCGTACATGTTTACATCAATTTTTTAAGGGCTGCAAATGTATGAAAAGAAATCCTTTTGTGAACAAGTTCAGGAAAATAAGATTGTTGGTGAGGACAAGGTTTTTTCTAATTTTGGCATTGCTGCTCGAACACGGAAATCAAAAATTATTTAAATCGTCTTACAATGAAAAAAGTAATGATGCTGGCTCTGTGTGTGGGGCTGGCTAAGAGTTCATTTAGCCAAACCAATATTGAGTTTGCGGAGTACAACCTCGATAATGGTTTGCACGTAATCCTGCATGAGGACCATTCCACGCCCATTGTGGCGGTTTCGGTGCTCTACCACGTAGGATCCAAAAATGAAAAAGAGGGCCGCTCAGGTTTTGCCCACTTTTTTGAACACCTGATGTTTGAAGGTTCTCCAAATATTGAGCGTGGCGAGTACATGAAGATCGTGCAGAACCGTGGGGGCGCCCTTAATGCCAACACCAGCTTCGACCGTACCTTTTATTATGAGATACTCCCATCTAACCAACTGGCCCTGGGGCTGTGGCTCGAAAGTGAAAGAATGCTGCAGGCTACCGTAGATATGACAGGTGTGGAAACGCAACGTGAAGTAGTGAAGGAAGAAAAGAGGCTGCGTATTGATAACCGCCCCTATATGTCCTTTCAGGAAAAAATATTTGCCGCGGCATATCCCAACCACCCTTATGAGATCACCCCAATTGGTACCATGGAAGACCTCAACGCGGCACAAATATCCGACTTCACGGATTTTTACGAAACCTTTTACGTGCCAAACAATGCCACCCTTTCCATTGCCGGTGATATTGATATTGATGACGCCAAAGAGATGATCGAAAAATATTTTGGTCCAATCCCGGCCGGCACCAATGAGATTCCCCGCCCCGACCCTGAATTCAGCCTGATGACCAGTGAGGTGGTGGATACCGTTTATGACAATATCCAGTTACCCGGTGTTTTTCTCGGATACAGGATGCCTGCCCAGGGAACCGAAGATGCCTATGCGCTGGAAATGCTTACCACACTGCTGTCTGATGGCCAGAGTTCACGTTTCTATGAAAGCCTTGTAGATGACAAGCAATTGGGACTTGCGGTGCAAGCCTTTCCATATTCGATGGAAGACGGGGGTCTTTTTATCACCCTCGGCATCGCCAATATGGGTGTGGATCTTAAGGATCTTACCGAAGGAATAGATATGGAGATCGAACGGGTGCGAAATGAGGTGATAACTGAACAGGAATTTAAAAAGGTGCAAAACCAGATTGAAAGTGACTTTATTGCCCGGAACTCGACAATGGCAGGTATTGCGGAAAGCCTTGCCAACTACCATGTGTATTTCGGAAATGCCAATCTGATAAACACGGAAATTGAAAAATATCGCGCAGTAACCATTAATGATCTGCAAAGGGTA
>CAZNMG010000416.1:0-7102 GCA_964574075.1 uncultured Owenweeksia sp. | reverse complement strand
TTCCGTTGGCACGCATAAGACCGGGTACATCAATATCCCAGCCGCCAGGTTGCTCAGCTACAACTATATCTTCCTTAAGCCAGCTTTTGCCATTTTCTGATTTGTCGAAATATATCTTTTCATTAAAAGCCCACGCCACATAAATATCCCCCTCAGGACTCACTGCAGGAACAGCGCCCTCGGTGGTGCTGTCGCCATCGAGGCAGTTTCCGGGGTGTTCATTAATTCGCAAGGCTTCGCTCCAGGTCTCTCCAAAATCTTTTGACTTTGCAAAAAGGATGTTGGTTTTATCTGCTGTGTCCTTACTTCCATACTGATCAAACTGTGTCCAGGTGCAATAGAGTGCATTGGTAGCAGGATCAACCGCAACCCATTGCTTATCCTGGTCTTTGGGATGATCGAGCCCCATATAGGATCCGTCATTCCAGGTTTTGCCGCCATCCTCACTTTTCTGACAAACTATACGGTCAAGTATCTCTTCGCTGGCCCAGTTTTCTCCGGTGGGGTCCGAAAGATGAAAGTAATACTGGTTTCCGTCATAGTCGGAAATCAACACCGGATCTCCCCATACGCCATAGGAGGAAGTAAGGATATCGCGCATCCAGGTTTTGCCGGAGTCATTTGAGTAGTACACCTGATCCAGAATAGAGCCCGCAGTGATATTTGAAGGGTCTTTCTTGTTGATGGAAATGGAAGGTTCACACAGGCCGCGGTGCATGGGTGGCGATTCAGCAATCTTTATGTTTGGGTAATTCTGGGCTCCAGCCATTACGGGCAACAACAGGAAGGGCAATAATTTTTTCATCTTCACTTTATTGAACTTCCCGCAAAGGTAACTGACCGCTTGAATAGATGGAATAAAATCTGGAAAAGCCCATGAGAAGCTTTGTTTTCCAGAGAAAACGCCACCTTTGCCGCGGCCGGAAACGTCCTATTTAAGCTATGATTAAAATTCTCCTAACAGCAGTTTTTACCGTAGGTATTATGCGCCACGATTTCCACGTATCCGTAACCTACATGGAACTTAACTCCGAAACCCAAAACCTGGAGATGAGCTCCAAACTTTTTACGGATGACCTGGAAGGTGCCATACTGGCAAGATTTGATATTGATTGCCGCATTGGGACCGCCAACGAACATCCTAAAGCCGATTCCCTGATCTTCCGGTACTTTTCAGGCAACTTTCACTTAAAAAACGATGGTAGAAAATTACCACTTCGCTACATAGGTAAGGAAACGGAACAGGATATCACCTTCATATACGTAGAGGTACCTGTAGGAGGCGCCTTAAAAGAGCTCACCGTCACCAATACTCTTTTTTTTGATAGGTTTGATGATCAGTCAAACCTGGTAAACGTGGAAGTAAAGAGCGAACTCAAATCATTGTTTCTAAAGAAATCGCAAGAGCAGGGAACGCTGGTGTTTGAGTAGCTTCACTAAATTGGAACTATGAGCGCTTTTAACAACTACCTGCAATTGGGCTACGAGCATATTGTAAATGCCAATGCCCTTGACCACCTTGTCTTTATTGTTGCATTGGTGGCGGCTTATCAGCCTAAAAGCTGGCTGCGGGTAATTTTAGCCGCAAGCTTTTTCACCCTGGGCCATTCCCTCACCCTCACTCTGTCAGCTTTCGACCTTGTGGAATTTGACAAAAGCCTCATCGAATTTTTAATTCCTGTTACAATCTTACTCACCGCCCTTTTCAACCTGACCAAAGCAGGCCAACAGGAAAATGCCAAAAGTAAATACTGGATAGCCGGTATATTCGGCCTTATTCATGGGCTGGGGTTTGCCAATTATTACAGCATGCTTACCCTGGGGGAGATCAATTACTGGTCGGCTTTGCTGCCCTTCAATTTGGGAGTGGAACTGGGCCAGCTTGTAATCGTTTTTGTTTTTCTGATCCTTATGGTCATCTTCCAAACCATGTTTCGGGTAAAGCCTCATTCATGGAACCTTTTCTTTTCAGGAGGTGCATTTTCCATTGCGTTTTGGATGTGCATTGAAACATGGCCTTTTTAGGTACTGCTCGGAAATTTGATTCTGTAATCTTTCTGTAGGCCCCAATCGCTTACTTCATGGGCAAAATATCTGAAGCCTTATATTAGCCGATCGCTAAAAAATGCAAACAGGATTTATGAAGAAAGGCATCATTGCTCTTTTGAGCACCCTCACAATAGGACTTTCCGCTCAGCATCTCAACAACAGCAAATTCAAGCAGCTTAAGGAAGAGCTGCCCACACCCAATGTATTCCGTACCGGTTCTGGCGCACCCGGCCCCTGGTACTACCAGCAACAGGCCGATTATACAATGGCCATCCGCCTTGACGATGAAAATCAGCGCATTTACGGAGAGGGTACAGTGGTATACACCAACAACTCCCCTGACCCGCTGGACTATATCTGGCTCCAGTTGGACCAAAACATGCGCGCACAAAATTCAATGACCCAGCAGATGCGCACCGGGAGCATTGCGGATGAAATGTCGTACAACGATCTTAAGTACCTTTTTTATGATTTCGATGGTGGCTTTAAGATCGAACACATCAAAGACGGAAGTGGGGAAAAGCTGCCCTTTACCATAAATAACACCATGATGCGCATCAACCTGGAGGAGCCTCTGCAAAAAGGGGAATCCTTTACCTTCTCCATGAAGTGGTGGTACAATGTGCAGGAACGTGCGAAATACGGAGGCCGTAGCGGCCTTGAATATTTTCCTGATGAGGATAATTATTTGTACACCATTGCTCAGTTCTTTCCTCGAATGGCGGTATACAACGATGTGGAAGGGTGGCAAAATAAACAGTTTTTGGGCCGTGGCGAATTTGCGCTGGTCTTTGGAGACTACGATGTAAAAATTACAGTGCCTGCCGACCATGTGGTAGGTTCCACGGGTACATTGCAGAATGCTGAGGAAATATTAAGCGATAAGCAACGGGAGAGGCTCGAGGAAGCAAGCACGAGTTTAGAGGACCCCATAATGATCGTAACACCTGACGAGGCCCGCAAGGCCGAAAAGGGAAAAGCTGGCGGGGAGAAAACCTGGCACTTTAAGGCTGAGAACGTAAGGGACTTTGCTTTTGCCTCCTCGCGCAAGTTTATCTGGGATGCGATGGGCGTGAAGTTTGGCGATCGCACCGTGCTTGCCATGAGTTATTATCCCAAGGAAGGAAATCCTCTGTGGGAGCGTTATTCCACCCGGGTAGTGGCCCACACCCTGAAGGTGTACAGCAAATACACCTTTGATTACCCTTACCCGGTGGCCATTTCGGTCCACACCGATCGTATCGGTATGGAATACCCCATGATCTGTTTTAACGGAGGCCGCCCCGAGCCCGATGGAACTTACTCTGCGCGCACCAAGCATGGGATGATCACAGTAATTATTCATGAGGTGGGCCACAACTATTTCCCGATGATCGTAAACTCCGATGAGCGCCAGTGGACGTGGATGGACGAAGGACTAAACACCTTTGTGCAATACCTGGCCGAACAGGAGTGGGATGTAAACTATCCCAGCCGAAGAGGGCCGGCTTCCTCAATAGTGGATTATATGCGCTCGCAGCCGGAGGAGATGATGCCGATAATGACCAATTCGGAAAGCATTCTGCAATTTGGAAACAATGCATACGGCAAACCTGCAACGGCCCTTAATATTTTACGCGAGACGGTGATGGGGCGTGAGCTTTTTGATTATTCCTTTAAGCAATATGCGCAGCGATGGATGTTTAAACACCCTACCCCTGCCGACTTTTTCCGTACCATGGAGGATGCTTCTGCCACGGATCTTGACTGGTTTTTCAGGGGTTGGTTTTATACCACCCATAATGTGGATATAGCGCTTACGCAGGTGAAACATTTCCGCCTGGAGAACAACCCGGATGCCATTGCTGCCATGCAGCGCTCTAAAGAGCAGGAAGGCCGGAGATTCATTGGCGACCAGCGCAATCGCGAAAACCTGGCCGGTAAAACCATTGTGGACCAGTACCCGGAGACGCGTGATTTTTACAATGAAAATGATGAATACGAAGTGTACAACGAAGATCGTGAGAGATTTCAGAAATTCATGAACAGCCTCACGGAGGAGGAGAAAAAACTGATAAATGATAAGTTGCACTTTTATGAGCTTAGCTTCGAAAATGTAGGTGGGCTGGTAATGCCGGTAATATTGGAATTCACTTTTGCAGACGGCACCAAAACTGTGGAGCGCATGCCTGCCGAGGTGTGGCTAAAAAGCGAGGAACGCTTTACAAAGGTTTTTCCTTTTAGTAAGGAAGTCACGGCCATTGAACTTGATCCATTTCTGGAGACGGCCGATGTGGACCGTGATAATAACTACTGGCCGGCCCGGAATGAGCCCAGCCGCTTTGAGCTTTATAAGCGCCAGGAAAGAGAAAGTAAAAACCAAATGCAGCGGGCCGGAGAGTAGCCGCAACGGTTGAAAACCCTTTGGAAAACTTTTCAGTCTTAATCTATTATCCCCTATTCATTTTCCTCACTTTCGGAAAGTGAAGAAATTCATCAGATATTTTTCCACTGCCAGCTTTGTTTGGTTGCTTACCTCGTGCGGAGGCATCAGGAAAGCCCATTCAGGATCTACCGCCAAAAGCAGTTCTAAGCCTCACTTTGAACATGAACTGATTGGAGGAACCGATTCGCCCTGGGAGGCAACCGACAGGGTGAAACTGGTGGATGACGAAAGCGTTGCCCTGCGCTCCTTCATTGATGACTGGAGAGGCACCCCTCACCGCATGGGTGGCAATACCAAAAAAGGAGTTGACTGCAGCGGCTTTGTCATTCAGGCTTACCAGCAGGTTTATGAAAAAGGGTTTATGGGCCGCAGGGCTGAGGATATCTTTGGTGAAACAAAGCCCGTGAAACGAAATGAACTCGAAGAGGGCGACCTTGTCTTTTTCAAAATAAGTGGCCACAGGATCGATCATGTGGGCATCTATTTAGGCAATGATGAATTTGTGCACGTGAGTTCATCACACGGGGTGATGGTGAGCAACCTCAACGAAAGCTATTTCGACAAGCGCTTTTTTATGGGTGGGCGAAGCAATTGAGTTTGCCGATAAATTACCACCTTTGAAATATGATTCGCTTCGGAAGCTTACTTCTGTTTCTATGCTTTTTGTTGAGCTGCAAAAAGGAGACTCCGGTTGTCGAATATCTCCCGGAACCAAAAATGCCCGCCATACCTTTTTATCACTTTGAAAACTCAGATGCCACCCTGCAGGCTACACACTATTGTACTCTGGTTGATTCAGGAGTTGTTGGTACCCTAACCTACATTCAGGGCATTGCAATGGCTGATTTAAGAACTATAACCGGCCAGCCCACCAGCCCAAAAAGTATTGTGGCCGAAGGGGCTTCCCTGAAGGCAAGCAAGGGAATTTTTGCCACTGATCCGGGAAACTCCCAGGGCCTCGATTTCGGAAGTATTGTAGAATGGAGCGTGACGGGGCGGAATACCATTCCTGATTTTACGGAGCAGATACAGGACCGTGTGCCGGAGATCGGGGACGTTAATGTTGAAGATAGCATTAGTACCAACGAAGTACTCAAACTGATCATAGACTTTCAGAATCCCTATACCCGAATTGGCACTCCCGATTCTATAAACTACAGGATCGTGGGGAAGAAATCTGTTTTACAAAAAAAGGGAACCACGGCCGATACGGCTGTTTTTGAAGTGTCGGACCTGCAGCTACTGGGAAGTGGAAAGGCTTACCTGCAGGTGGAGGCTTTTCGATGGCACGAACGTGAATACTCGGGTTACGAGGTAACCTTTGTAAACAAAGGAGTATTTACAAAGGCGATTTGGGTTTATTGAACCCGCTCATAAAATATTTTGGTTCCGGGAGTAATGTTGTTTTTATCCGAAAATCCCCCATATACTTCGAGCACCAATGATGCCGGCCCTTCAGAGGGCAAGCTACGCGTGTTTAGCGGCTCTGCATTTTTTTGAATACTCACCACCTCCCCGGCTTTATTTATGAAAATAATATCGAGGGGCACATAGGTGTTTTTCATGTAAAATGACTGGCGGCTTTCGCCCGGCATAAGAAACAGCATTCCCGTATTGAGGTCCATCGATTTGCGGTACATCATCCCATAGCTTATCTCTTCCTGAGTTTCGGCCAGTTCAATGTCGATCTTTTTGATCGTATCGCTCTCCTTTACAAAGTACAACTCCCCTTCCTTTCTAAATGTGGGCTCATATTCCTTCAGGGCGTTGTTGCCGCTCTTAGGCACCGGATTCTCCGCCCCTCCAAAAGGAAAAACGGTGAAAATCATCCACGCTGCGAAGGCCACCAGCAAAATGATGGCCACTATCTTTTTGCTACGCTTGCTCATAATTTTTACTCTTTGCCGCTATCATAAAATAAGCTCCCAACAAAACCAACGGAATACTCAGATATTGTCCGGTATTAAGCCATTGACCTTCTTCCGAAGAAACCTGGTTCTCCTTCAGGAATTCGATAAAGAACCGGAACCCAAATAACAGCACCAGGAACGTCCCAAAAATGAGGCCCTGCCGTTGTGCGAGAGACGCGTTGAGATAAATACGGTACAGAATCAGGAAAATGAGAAAGTAGCCCAGCGCTTCATAAAGCTGGGTAGGATGCCGGGGAATTCCCAAAACCTTTACACTGACAAGATTTGCCTTTTGCAGGTCCCATTCGAGCAACTCCCCCTCGGGTACAAGAATGTTTTTATTTTCCTTCGCAAAGCTGTTTACAAATGGCAGGATACGGTTCTTCAGTATGTTTTCAGCCGTTGCCCGTGAGGTTTCATCAGTTATCAGAAAACTCATCCTGTAGGTTGGGTAATCCAGGGTATCGGTGATCCGCTCCTCCTCAAGTTCATCAAAATCAATAGCTTGTACAAATTCAAAGTTCTCCATGATACGCTCGCGGGTGGGATTGATGTAAACCGTTTCCAGCGATGAATTGGCCATGGCCCCGTAAATTTCACTGTTAAAATAATTCCCGATCCTGATAAGCGCCCCGGCCAGGGCTATGGTAATCACTACCCTATCCAGCATCCATAAAGTAGATCTTTTGAGCTCGCGCTTACAATAAATAATAATGGC
>CAZNMG010000415.1:0-5899 GCA_964574075.1 uncultured Owenweeksia sp. | reverse complement strand
GGGTGCTATAATCTTTATGGGATCGGCATGAGTAAATCGTTTGGGGTTTCTGAAAAACTGCAATACCAGGAGGTAGATCACCAATGAAACCACCAGAATGATATTTTCGATCCACTCTCTTTCGAGCAGCCAGATAGAAAGGATATTTATAGCCCCAAGTATGAGTAAAAGCCTGAGTAATATTATTCTCCCTTCGCGATGAACTCTGATCATCAATGTAAATTTTCAAATATTCGTAGATAAAAATAAGCCATTGGCAACGCAAAAAGCAAGCTGTCAATCCTGTCGAGGAGCCCCCCATGGCCGGGCATAAATTTACCACTATCCTTCATACCATAGCTGCGTTTGAGGGCAGATTCAAAAAGATCGCCCATAGTGCCAAATACCAGCACAACCAGGGCGAGGCCCAGCCAACCTTCAAAAGGCATAAAAGGAAATAATCTTTGAAAAATGTAAGAGGCGATCAGGGTACTGATAACCCCACCCAGAAACCCTTCCCAGGTTTTGTTGGGTGATATACGGGGAAAGAGTTTATGCCGGCCAAACAACTTTCCGAATATAAAGGCGAAGGTATCATTACACCAGATGAGGATAAAAACTGAAGCCAGCATCCATGGATAATTCTGCCCCTGGTAGTTGGGCATCATAGGCAAAAGCATAAGTGGAAAACCAATGTAGATCAGCGAAAAGCTGCTGTGAAAGAGGCGGGAAGGAATAGATTTGGTGTGGAAGGCCTGTGTAAGGAGGAGAATGGCTATGGCCAGTACGATCAACCCCTGGTACAGCTGCTGGCTCAGGTAATGCAGCTCAAAGATCCCTGTAAAGGCATATATGGAGGAAAAAATAATGGCGATGGTAAGGATTATACTAAAAACGGGCCGTTCATATTTTCCGAAGCGCATCCACTCCAGCACCGAAAAAACCACAAGAATCCCCGCAAGGGCAACCTGCCCATAGGGTCCGCTGAAACAGGCTACGAGAACAAGCGTTCCGTAAACTATACCACTAAGCGCACGTACAATAAGATTCCACATCAAACCTGGTCTTCGAGCAGCAAGAGATAAATCTCTTTTTTATACATTTTGCTATCGGCCTCATCGGGGTTGCTTCCTTCACGCGGTCCTTTTATGGTAGTGATCTGTGAAGGAATATCACCTTCATACTTGGTGCGTATACCGGCTAGTGCAGCACGTAAATTTTCTACGATCTGGCTGGTGCGGGCGAAGGTGATGAAGGTATCAGGAAGCTCCCCGAGCTTTTTTCCCATGGTTTGTTTGGCAGTGATCATAATACCTCCGTTAAAAGAAACAAGGTATTCGCAGGTGGAGCAAAAAGCATCGGATCTTTCCACGTGATCTGCCAGGTCGCGAAAACCGGCCCTTGAAAGAATAGACCTTACATTGGGATCACTGCAGTAGAGCCTGTTAAGAGCTGATTCCTTGCTGATTTCACGCAGGTAATCATAAGCGTCAGACTCCTTCTCACAGTAAAGGAATTTACCGCCTGAAGCAGTAAAATTTTTGACGAATGAAAGGTCCACGGGTTCCCGCTTCTGCGAGCCATACAGGTTTTTTTCTGTTTCAGAAGGCCTTTCCTCAGAAGGTTTGCCGCTGAGAATATTAAAGAATTTACCTAGTAATCCGCTCTTCTTGCTGGAGTCCGTCATCCTTGAATTTCAAGTTTCTGGGGAGGTATTAAAGGCCTAGTTCTTATGCTGCTCGGTAGTTTCCTCTTCTTCGGTGGTGCCGGTTTTTTCTTCATCACCGGATTTTATTGCCGCTCCGTTTTTAGATTCTCCACCGCTATCATTCTTCCGTTCCTCCTTCTGCCATTTACGTCTGCCAAAAATCTCCTCCAAATTTTCCTTAAAGATAACCTCTTTATCGAGGAGCAATTCAGCCAGGATGGTAAGTTTTTCTTTCTCGGTTGTTAATAATTCTTTAGCCCTAACATACTGAGCCTCTATGATCTTGCTGATTTCCTCATCAATGATCTGGGCAGTTTTCTCACTATAGGGCTTGTTAAACCCGAAGTCGTCATTGCCCTGGCTGTCGTAATAGGTGATGTTGCCCAGCTTTTCATTAAGGCCATAAATGGTAACCATTGCCCTGGCCTGTTTCGTAACTTTTTCAAGATCACTCAGTGCACCGGTGCTTATTCTTCCGAAGACGATTTCCTCGGCAGCCCGGCCGCCCAGTGCAGCACACATTTCATCAAGTATCTGTTCGGTATTGGTGAGCTGTCTTTCTTCCGGAAGATACCAGGCAGCCCCCAGTGACCTGCCACGTGGTACAATAGTGACCTTCACCAGAGGAGCCGCATGCTCAAGCATCCAGCTCACCGTGGCATGGCCCGCCTCGTGGTAGGCAATGGTTGCTTTCTCTTCCTGCGTTATTATCTTATTCTTCTTTTCCAGTCCTCCGATAATACGATCCACGGCATCAAGGAAATCCTGCTGGTCAATGGCTTTTTTATTCTTACGAGCTGCTACCAGGGCAGATTCGTTACACACGTTGGCAATGTCAGCCCCCGAAAAGCCAGGGGTCTGCTTGGCAAGAAATTCAGTATCAACCGTGCTGGCTAGTTTTAAAGGCTTCATGTGCACGCTAAAGATCTCTTTGCGCTCATTGAGGTCGGGGAGGTCTACATGTATCTGGCGGTCAAACCTTCCGGCCCGCATTAGGGCGCGGTCGAGCACATCAGCTCGGTTTGTGGCGGCCAGTACAATTACGTGTTCATTGGTGGCAAAGCCGTCCATTTCGGTAAGAAGCTGGTTCAGGGTATTTTCACGCTCGTCATTTCCCCCGCCAAAAGTATTTTTACCACGGGCCCGGCCAATGGCATCGATCTCATCAATAAAAATAATAGCGGGAGATTTTTCCTTTGCCTGCTTAAAAAGATCGCGTACCCTGGAAGCACCCACACCTACAAACATCTCCACAAAGTCAGAACCAGAGAGAGAATAGAATGGCACTTTGGCTTCTCCGGCCACTGCTTTTGCCAAAAGGGTTTTACCTGTTCCGGGAGGTCCTATAAGCAACGCACCCTTCGGAATTTTACCACCCAGTGAAGTGTATTTATCAGGATCTTTAAGGAAGGAAACTATTTCCTGTACCTCTTCTTTCGCACCTTCCAGTCCGGCCACATCCTTAAAGGTGACCTTCACATTGGTATTTTTATCAAAAAGCTGCGCCTTTGATTTTCCTATGTTAAAGATCTGGGCTCCGGCACCGCCTGCACCTGAGCTCATTCTGCGCATTATAAATATCCAGATGGCAATCATCAGGATAAAGGGGAACGTCCAGGCAAGGATATCGCCCCAGTAGTCCTTCCTTTCCTCATAGGTTACCACCGGCCTTTCACTGGCCGTTATGCTGTTGTTTTCATAGTATTCCTTGAGGCTACTGTTGAAAGCCTCAAAAGGCATTTCGAAGGTGAAGTGGGGGCCGCTGTTGGAGCCGCCAGTAATTCCCTGGTCGCGCAGATCTTTGTATCGTTCCTTGTTCTCAAGTGACTCCTGTTTTAGAAAAACCTGTATTTCACGCTCATTTACAATGGTAACCTTGCGCACGTCACCGGCTTCCACCATTTCAGTAAATTCACTAAAATCGGTAGTTTCGGTACTGGCATTAAAGCTTCCCATAATCTGGATGCCAATGAAGGCGAGGAATATAGCTGCGTAGATCCAATAGAAATTAAACTTCTTATTGGGCCCTCCAGGTTTTTTACCTCCTTTCTTGCCATTGGTTTTCGAAAACTGCTCCTTGAGCTTTTCCAGTTGTTTCTTATCCTTATTTTCCATCAAGTTCTAAAAATCATAATTTTTGCTCCAATACAGTAACCTCGGCATCTCCCCAAAGTCCTTCAAGGTCATAAAACTGCCTGGCTTCCGATTGAAATATATGAACAACAGTATTGACATAATCAATGAGCACCCACTCAGCATTTTCAAGTCCCTCCGTATGCCAGGGCTTTTCGCTGGTGTGCTCTCTAACGTTTCTATCTACGCTGTTGCTGATAGCCTTTACCTGAGTATTTGATGTGCCCTCGCAAATAACGAAATAATCGCAAACCGAGTTTTCGAGGTTTTCCATGTTCAGAATGGTGATGTTCTTTGCTTTTACGTCTTCCATTCCGTCTACTATTGCTCTAACAAGGGCGGGGAAAGGGCTGTTGTTGGTGTTTCTATCCATCTACATCTTTTGTAGGAGCCCGTAAATTTAAGAAATATACAAGGCCTTCCTTTATATTTGTTCTCAATGTTTATTTCATCCGATCCGCAAACGCTTTTTCTTGGGAAAGATCATTTACATCTCCCTTCAATACCATCTACCAATGATTATATAAAACAGAAGAGTAAAGAGAAGCAGCTTGCCGAGGGATTTACCGTGACCACTGCCCATCAAACATCAGGCCGTGGTCAAATTGGCAACACCTGGGAATCAGAAAGTGGCAAAAACCTCCTGATGAGTACTTTTTTACTTCCCCGGGCTTTACCCGCATCGCATTTCTTCTACCTCAATATGTCAGTTTGTCTTGCCCTAACGGATTGTCTTAATTTTTTTCATCCCGGCTTTGCGATAAAATGGCCAAACGACATCCTGTTTGATACCCGGAAAGTGGCCGGGGTACTGATTGAGAATTCCATTGCTGCCAATAAGCTTCAGCAAAGTGTGGTAGGGGTGGGGCTCAATATCAATCAGTTGATGTTCAGCTCAGAAGGCGCAAGCCGCGCCACTTCGTTGGCCGAAATCATGGGAAAGGAGGTGGAAATCTCTTACGTTTTCAACCGCTTGCTAAAAGATCTGGAGGTTCGTTACCTGCAAATGGGAAGAAGCAAGGAAGAATTACGAAAGGAGTACCTGGGATTATTATATGGATACCGGCAGCCGGTAAGGGTTAATTTGGGTGCTAAAGATACTCTAGCTCAAATTGCAGATGTCCTTCCTGACGGCACCCTTGTGGCAAAAGCAGATGAGGAAATAAAACGATTTCAGTTTAAAGAGATCAGCTTCCTGTTTTAGAGATCCTTGAGCTTATCTGCGAGGTTTTCGATAAAATTCTTGAGAGGCCTTTCCACCATCATGCGCATCATCGCATTAAATTTCCCCACAAATTCGAATTTTACCTCACAGGTATTTTCCGTTACCGGAGTAATGTGGGTCATGAGAGTAAAATCAATTTTACTGCTTCCCGAGCGCATTCTTATCAGAGTGGGTTCCACTTTTTCTTCCAGGCGGAGTTGTACCTCGGGCATTCCGCGCATGGCAAACAGAAAAGAATCTTCATCAGCTTCAAACTTGGTGACCGAATCCGGCATCACTTTATTGAAATTTCTGAAATCCAGCAGTTGGTGATAGAGCTCTTCGGCCGGCTTGTTTATGGTGGTTGTTTTTGATTCGATGTGTGTCATAAAATATTTAGCTATTCGTGAGCCATTGATCCGGCTGCTGCCGCCATTCCTGTAGGGTTCTAAAGGTTTCCCTGTCCATAAACCCGTTCGAATTTACCTGGTCCAGCAGATGGTTATAGTCACTGAGAGTAACCAGATCACATTCGGCCTGTTCAAAATTCCTCGTGGCTACATCAAATCCATAGGTAAAAATTGCCGCCATTCCGAGCACGTTTGCCCCGGTTTCACGGAGCGCTTCCACAGCCTTCAGGCTACTTCCTCCAGTACTTATCAGGTCCTCAATCACTACAACATTCTGGGAAGGTTCCATCTGGCCCTCGATCTTGTTTTGTCTGCCATGGCTTTTCGCTTCAGGACGGACATACACAAAGGGCAGCCCCAACTCCTGAGCCACCAGTACTCCAATTGCAATAGCCCCGGTGGCCACGCCTGCAATCACGTTTGGTTCACCATATTTTTCGAGAATTAACTTGGTGAGATTTTCGC
>CAZNMG010000414.1:0-2858 GCA_964574075.1 uncultured Owenweeksia sp. | reverse complement strand
AAGGCCACACTCGCTGACGAGCGTATTGGTGTCGTTTCCAGTCCTAACCTGTAAAAACATGGTATCATTTTGCATTAAGGGCTGGTGTAGTTTCAAGGTGATTTTCTGTGTGAGCCAATTAGTGAGGATATCCGCTTTTGCTGCGATAATCGGCAATGGAATAGTGTCACCTGATATCAGCCTGAAATCCGAACCATCTGTGGCTACACTACTGGCACGAATGGGTACGGAAGAATTCACTACTATACTGTCAGCAAAACAGTCTGCAATAAGAAAAGAAGGGATGTGAGGCGGCAGTGCCGGGTCTTCGGTACCAAAAACAATGGTATTTGCAGCGTTAGTATCGCAGTCGCCCAGTATAACCACCGGCATTTCGCGCTCTGCGGAGCCAATTTTATTCCAGGCACCTGAATAAAAACGGTATTCATCCGCCACAATTTTTACAATTACAAATTCTGCCGCGCTTGGAATAAACGAAAGACTTCCATTAAAGTCGACCCCATTTACAGTGGAAATGGGCTGTTCTTTGGTATAACCTGGTTCATAAGTTACAGGGGCTCTGGGATAGTCCAGCGGCTCGGCCAGCCTTAAAGATACTGAGTCTGTACCATCTCCCTCTATCACATGGAATAGCCATTGTACATGCTGGCCCCCGCAGAAGGCTGCAGCACCCGCACCTGCTACAAACTGCGGAGCTTTATTCGGCCCTGATAGGTTGTTTAAGAAAGCCTCTATATAAATATCAGTAAACTGCGCGGTCTGTATATTTGAAATTGAGGAATTTCTGCCAAAGTCCCTCCAGAAGAAAGTAAAATCAGCGCACTGGCCTGGCAAAGTAACCACACCCTTATACTTATGCAGTGACACCCCGTAGTAACTGGGAGGCGAAGAAGCATCCACACAAGCACCATAACCTGGCAAATACACCCCGTTATCGGGCAAAACCGAATCTCCGGGATCAGCGTAACGGGTTACATTGAAAAAAGCATTCGGAAAGCAGGAGGATGAAAACTCCATCTGCTCCTGCGAGGGGAGTGCAACAGAACTAGAAGCCCTTTTATATACAATCAGATACACCATATACTCATACGGGGTACCTGTGGAATCGCCAATATACCTGTAAGTAATTTCGGCACCTGAAATGTGAGAGGCGCTTACTTTGGGTAAGAAAACAAAAACACTTAGCAGGAGTGTTAAGGCCAGGATTTTCATTGGTGTAGGTTTTAAGGAGTAAGCAACTTAGTCAAATAAACCACAAGTCCCCAAAAAATTCACTTAAACTCAAAGCATCCCACTTCCGAAAATTCACTTGAACTCACGTTACGTTCGCGCGGATTTGCAATCCGGGCGTGCTATCAAATATTCTTATTTCAGATTTAATCGCAGCACGTGTCTCCCTACTCACGACTCCCTACTAGCTACTCCACCCCCACATCTTCCCGCCTGTCATCTCTATGAGACTCCACCACGCTTACAGCATTTCCAGACGGAGCTTCCCTGGTGCGCTGCTCATCCACGGTAACCTCAATAGCGTTTGCAACCTTTTCCTTAAGCAGAGCCACCTTTATGACGTCCATCATGGTATTTACATAGTGAAATGTAAGGCCCTTCAGGTAATCCTCGCGTATCTCCTCAATGTCCTTCCGGTTTTCAGAACTCAGAATGATGTCAGTTATGTCGGCACGCTTGGCGGCCAATATCTTTTCCTTTATCCCACCTACCGGTAGCACCTTTCCGCGAAGGGTGATCTCGCCTGTCATGGCCAGGTGGCTTTTGAGCTTTCGCTGGGTAAAAAGTGACGCCAGTGACGTGAGTATGGTTATACCGGCAGAAGGGCCATCCTTGGGAGTGGCACCCTCCGGAAAGTGAATGTGCACATCCCAGCAGTCAAATACGCGGTAATCGAGACCAAACTTGCTGGCGTGCGCTTTCAGGTAAGCCATGGCAATCACAGCCGATTCCTTCATCACATCACCCAGGTTGCCCGTTACGGTAAGCTTACCGCGGCCCTTGCTCAACGATGATTCAATAAATAGTATATCTCCGCCTACAGGCGTCCAGGCCAGCCCGGTAACTACACCGGCAATTATGTTGCCCTGGTATTTATCCTTGGTAAACCTGCGAGGGCCTAAAATATCTTCAATGTGTTTGGATTTGGGCTTCAGCTCGTATTTATCATCCATAGCCACATTGCGCGCTGCATATCGCGCCATCTTCGCCATTACCTTATCAAGACCCCTCACCCCTGATTCACGGGTATAATTATCAGCAATATACTCAAGGGTTTTCTTGTCGAGAGACAGGTCATTTTTGGTGAGACCATGCTCCTCCAGCTGCTTCGGCAACAGATGCCTGCGGGCGATCTCCACCTTTTCCTCAACCGTATAGCCGTTGATCTCGATGATCTCCATACGATCGCGCAAAGCGGGGTGAATGGCACGAAGGTTATTGGCCGTGGCAATAAACATCACCTTACTGAGGTCGTAACCGAGCTCAAGATAATTGTCATAAAACTCACTATTTTGCTCAGGATCGAGCACCTCAAGCATTGCCGAAGATGGGTCGCCATGTCCTCCCCCGCTGGTGAGCTTGTCAATTTCATCCAACACAAATACCGGGTTGGAAGTGCCCACTTTTTTGATGTTCTGTACGATGCGGCCGGGCATCGCCCCGATATAGGTTTTGCGGTGACCGCGAATTTCAGCCTCATCACGCATGCCACCCAACGACATTCGTACGTATTTGCGACCTACTGCCTCAGCAATGGATTTTCCTAAACTGGTTTTTCCCACCCCGGGAGGTCCGTAGAGGCAGAGAATAGGCGCCTTCATATTGCCTTTCAGCTTAAGAACGGCCAG
>CAZNMG010000413.1:0-2639 GCA_964574075.1 uncultured Owenweeksia sp. | reverse complement strand
ACCACCTCCCGGTTTGCCTGTGCATTGTGAAGGGTATGTTTGGTTGTATTGTTGCGAACCCTTCGTGCCGGAGAAAAGATGAGAACAGGCGGTTTGGAACTGAATACATTAAAATAACTGAAAGGGCTGAGGTTAGGTTTGCCTTCAGCGTCAATGGTACTGGCAAAGGCAATAGGGCGGGGACCAATAGCCCCGAGCAGGTGGGCGTGGGCTGTTTTGCCATCCAGTTCATTGAGATCAAATGATACCATTAAAGATTTTTTGGAGAGCACAAAAGTAGCCAATATAAGCCCCATGCCCAAAGAGGTTTTGCTACAAACTTTAATTGCAACAGAAAAGAAAAACTTTATATTTGCCGCCCCAAATGTGGGAGGTGCAGTTTTCCACAAATTAAATGCGGGCGTGGTGGAATTGGTAGACACGCCAGACTTAGGATCTGGTGCCGCGAGGTGTGGGAGTTCGAGTCTCCCCGCCCGCACGTTAAAAAGAGCTTTGGCTGATGCCGGAGCTTTTTTTGTTTAAGGCAGAACCCAAAGGAAGGAAGGCGGGGAGATGAGAAGTTTATCCCGCACCAGATGCGGGAAGTCTCCCCGCCCGCACGTTAAAAAGAGCTTTGGCTGATTGCCGGAGCTTTTTTTGTTTAAGGCAGAACCAAATGGAAGGAAGGCGGGGAGAGGAGGGTATTTGCTTCATGATCCGTAGCTTGACTTCAAACAGTTTGTAAGAATAATATTATTGAAGAATATATTTTTATCTGATTTTTTTGTCTCCTAACTTTCTAATTTTTAGTAAAATACGCCTGGAGGGAGGTGAAAAGACCCATTTATGCTATTCATGCATAGTAATTTGGCCTCAAACCAAAATGTCATTGGTTATATTTGGAACCTTGAAACCCTAATTTCACGTAACCCATTAATTTTTTGCTATGAAGAGATTTTTACTCCTATTTTCATTGATGGTAATGTACGGCACGGGCTACAGTCAATACTGTACCACCGGGTTATACTCATCTGGTTGTGCAGCTTTCAGTGATTATCTCGATGATTTCACACTGGGATCCTTTAATGATTTAGGTACGGGATGTACCGGAACTGGCGCGTTCAACGATT
Source organism: uncultured Owenweeksia sp. (assembly GCA_964574075.1). Lineage (GTDB taxonomy): Bacteria > Bacteroidota > Bacteroidia > Flavobacteriales > Schleiferiaceae > Owenweeksia. The sequence goes on along the minus strand of CAZNMG010000413.1, from coordinate 1,530 downwards.
TTACCTCCCAAACGATCCAGGTAACTCAAACCGTGCCCCAGACACTTACTGTTACCGCTGGTGCCACAGGTCACATGTTAAAGCTCTTTGTTGATTACAATGCAGACATGGATTTTGATGACGCTGGAGAAGAAGTTTATGTGTCATCGGCTACTTATGGAGGCACCGTCCCATTAAATGATGTGGTAACTTTTGCTGCAGGCTCTCCGGTAGGAACATTCCGGCTACGGGCAAGAACAGTTTATACAACTACCACAACTTTTACCGCTTGTAATTCACAAACCTGGGGAGAAGTTCATGACTATACAATTCAGATAAATCCAAATGTACAGGGCAACTGTACTGCTTTCAGCAATTTTACCATTGACAGTATTTCGGCCAATGCTGCCAAAGTGGACTGGACCCCGGGTACGGGGAATACTTCATTTTATCTGGAGTATGGCACTGTTGGATTTACGCCAGGCTCGGGTACAAAGGTTACAGGAACATATCCGGGAGGGCAGCCTCCGGTAATAATCAGTGGACTTAGCCCACAAACTACCTATGACGTATATTTTGGAGAGATTTGTAACGCAGGTGCTGACAGTGTTTATTATCCCGGTCCACAGCAATTTACAACTCCTAAAGCTTGTACAGCACCTTCAAATCTTTCCGTCAGTAACACCACTATCAATAGTGCAGATGTTGCTTGGCAAATAAATGGATCTCCAAATAATTTCGGAGTTATTTATGGAAATGCCGGGTTTAATCCCATTAACTCGGGGACGGTTGTTACCAGTAGTAATAATTCAACATCATTGTCAGGATTAACAGCCAAAACAGCTTATGATGTTTATTTATTTGCCTATTGTGGTACCGCAGATGGTTATAGTGATACTATTGGGCCTGTCAAATTTCACACACTCTGCGTTCCCCTTACACCTATAACACTGCCCTTCACCGAAAATTTTGAAAGTTATAGTACCCAGACTTCCACAGTATCCATAGCAACTGAGGATACTACTTTCGCTTGTACCAATGCGTTTCGCTGGAATTACGACCGTACGGGTAATGCTGCCCTTCACTGGGGATGGGTTGCCCATGGTGGAACACAATCAGCAGGTTTGAGTATGGAGGCCAGTGGTACAGCTGCTCCAAATTTCGTTACGCTGACCATGGATATGACCAACTATACTTCCTATACGGGAAATATTCTTCTCTCATTCTGGATGATGGAGAATGCCGATGAAGTAAATGCCAATGACAGGGTATGGTTAAGGGGAAGCGAGAATGACACCTGGTTAGAAATATTGGACTGGAACAATCATACTAATGGTACCAACTGGACCTTTATAGAATTGGTGATTGATACCATCCTGACCAATAATGGACAGGCATTCTCCAGTACCACGCAGATCCGCTGGGGCCAGGAGGATAACTCGATATGGACAGCCGGAGATGGCTTCGCCTTTGATGACGTTAAGGTCGAAGCGCTGACATGTTTACCTGTTAGCAATTTTAACCCATTGATCCTTACTGATACATCTGCAA
>CAZNMG010000412.1:0-7402 GCA_964574075.1 uncultured Owenweeksia sp. | reverse complement strand
GCCCGCCCGCTCATAATTGACGCGTGCCAGCCATTGTACCAGCAGAAAGACCAGAAACGTGAGCACAACCAGAAAAATATACATGGCGTAGAGCTCTTCGCGATCCAGGCTCAAAGGTGTAAAGCGGATAAGGAGATCGTGTGCGAAGGCAGTAAGGGCTGAAAATATCAACAACCTAAGGGTAAAACGAATGATAAGGCTTGAAGGCTGTAAAGCAGGGTTTGGAGAAGAGTGCGGCACAGATTAATTTTTTCCGATAAACTCACGCAAGGTAAGGTAGAGGGCGATAAAAACCGCCAACAAAGTAATTACCACCGTGTAAAGCGGAAATTCACGTTCACTTTGTTCGTCAAGGTATTTTCCGAGCCAGGCTCCTCCGCCAATAATTACCAGCATCTGAAATCCCAGCGCTGAATATTTGGCGTAGCCGCTAAGCGGTGGCTTCTTTTGATTTTTCTTTTCCGGATTCCCTTTGCTGCTGTTCTCCATTCTTTATTTCGCGAATTATTGATCCCATACTACAGGAACCAGTAAACTCCGCTCCGGGTTCTACCGAAAGCTTTCCGGTGAGCACCTCACCCTTTACACGGGCAGTGGCGGCCAGCGATAACATTTCAGTAACATGGATTTTTCCCTGTAGAGAACCTGATACATTGGCGTAGGCACATTTTATCTCTCCCTCAACCATTCCTTTTTCGCCTATCACCAATTTGCCGGAAATATTGATGTTGCCTTTCAACGATCCGTCAATGCGCATATCGCCTTCGGAACGGATTTCCCCCTCAATGCTGGTACCGGATAATACGCGGTTGCTGGCCTGGTTGGAATCCGTCATTTCCTTTGTTTTCTTGATCATGATCCTGTGCTTTTAGAGTTAATCGAGATAATTCTCTTTGAAGAATCCAATGTACCCTTCAAAGTCCTTATCCTGATAGAAAGTAGTGAAATTAGAATTCGAAATTACAAAATGTTTGATTTCCTGTGGTTTAAGATTTTTATCCAATACCTTTTGCTGTAAGATGGTTTCGTAAAACTGGATAGCCTTTTTATCGTTGGGCAGGCCACTCACCATCACCATCTGCTCCTCCGGGCTTATGTAAATAGACTTTACATTGAGATTGAAATTTTTGTAAAACTTTTGGCTGAAGTCAGTAATATCAATGGTCACATTATTTACCAGGCCCTTCACATTGGGTACTACCGCAATATATTTATGCTCCCCTGTGTTTTCCTTTTTATATTTTGTTGAAGGCGCTGGTGTGGCAGCCGCGGCTGTATCATTTGCTGTATTGGAGGCCGTGGTAGTGCCTTCTTCCGGTTGCGTGCTTATCTGGTCGAGAATGCGCTGGGCTTCCGCTGCCTGTTCCGTATCACCATAGCGGGCAATAAGTGCATTGAGCACATCCTCCATTCTATTGTGATCACCAACCTTGGCAAGGGAGAAGGCCTTTATAAGCATAAACTGTGGCCCGTGTTCGGTTTCGGAATAAGAGGTAAGGCCGGTATCTGCCATTTGCAATGCCTTTTGATAAGCACCCGAGTTATAGCTTTTATAAGTGGCCTTATAGTAAGAAACCGCCAGGGGATTTACCTGGTCATCATTAATGCTTTTTCCGCTTACCAACAGGGCATATTCGCTGTCGGGCAGGTTCTGGTTTATGAGATCCCGGTAAAACGCTACATCGGCCTGGTCATCCAACAGGGAATTGATGCGGTACAGCGTATACCAAACACGGCCACGCTCCTCCAGATCGGGATACCGCTTCATAAGATCTTTTAATTGCCGCTCGGCCGCGTCAAGGTCTTTAAGGTCATTACGGTAAATGTTGCCGATTTCAAGGTAGGCCGCTATTATTTTATCGTGGCTCTCCTGCATCTGTTCTTCGGTGGTGGGGATCTCCTGCAGGTAACTTTCCAGTTTATCGCCTTCTTCTCCAGGCTCGCTGCCAGCTTCGGGGTCTCCCAATGAGTCTCCCTCCTCTTCCCGGGCAGTATTATCTGCAAATGTGGCGATGTTTTGCTTTTCCTTTCTGCGCCAATTGTCTTCCAGTTTACGATTGCCAAACTTGTTCATGAAATCGCGCTGACCGCTGGAGCGAAGTGCCTGATTGTAAAAGTACCATTGGCCACCTTCCACAGCATCCTGGGTCTGCTGGGCCATGGAGTTTTCAGTAGCGGGGAAATTGAGGGCATTCTGTTCTGCCTCACGCAGGGCTTCCTCTGCCTCGCGCTGGCGCTCCAGCATTTCCTCAATTTTTGCCACACGCTGGTTTTCACTCAGGCCGGCCATCATTTGAAGACTGTCCTGCACTTCTATTATCTTCAGGTTCTTCACGAGCCCTGCCAGACTCTCCTTTTTCACCTGCACCTCCTGGTATTTCTTGTGTTCAGCCGGAAGCGCGGTGGCGGTACTATCGTAGTAGGCTGCTGCGGTCGGGTACAGCTTGTTACGGAAGTTGGTTTCGGCAAGCTTAAGGTAGCTCAATGCCTTCTGAGTACTGTTGGTGGTACTGGCGCGGATAGATTTTTTGAGATACTCCTCCATAAGCGCCTCATCGCCCTGGCGCTCTGCCACCTGCGCCATTACATAGTAGATCTGGTCCCTGTTGTCGATGTTCTTATCATCCTTCAACATATCGTTGAGATCTGCATATACTTTTTGAGCGTCCTGTATATCCACATCGTAATAGCGGGCCCGGTTTAATTGTGCCTGGAAAAGCAGTTCGTAGGGAGGCCCTTTGCGGATCACCCGCCTGAAGAGTTCGCTGGCTTCATAGTCGTTGCCTACCTGTGCCTGCAATTGGGCCATGATGTACAGCCACCGTACCTCCTGTTGCTTATCCCGGGTTTTCTCTACCGCCTGCTTCAGCAGCTGGTAGCTTCCCTGGTAGTTTTTCTGATTGATCTCCAGCTGAGCATAGCTGGCTAAAATGTTTGCCTTTGTTTTTCGGGATACATCCTCACTGCGGTAAATGGCTTCAAACTTATCCTTGGCGGGAAGGTAATTTCCCAGAGCCGATTCTGTTTTAGCTGCCCAAAGGCGGGCCTCATCAATCATTTTGGATTCCGGAAACTGCTGGATCACATAGTTGAAGGTTTCGAGTGCCTCCAGGTATTCGCGCTTGTAGTAGCGCGCTTTACCGATGAGCATGTAGCTATTGTCTATGTAGCGGTTTTTCTGATCGTTACGGATCATCATGGAATGCCGGGTAATCACTTTGGTTGCTTTTTCAATGGCTTTGTCCATGGTGGGCATCACTCCTGTGGCTGCGTCTTTATCGCCAATAGGGTACACCGGGAGTATTTCATCAAAGTTATCCTTGTGCTGCTTTTCAAGCGTAGCCTCCCCCTGCAACAGGGCCTGCTCCCCATTAAAAAGAGGGTTAAAGCGCGACACCATTTGGTGATAGATGCGGCTGGTTATTGTATCCTTACTTCGACTACAGCCGAGTATAAGAGCCACGGCCAGCGGCAGGCATAAGATCTTCCAAAGTTTCAGTGGGAAGGCGTTTTATTAATTCTGTGAGTGTAACTGCAAAAGGGCAAAAATATTTTAATTCTTCGGGTAATTGCTGAGTTGTAAAAGCATTTTTGCACTACAAAGTGCTTGCTTTCCCCAGAGAGTCATAGAGTCGTTTAAAAAACTTATGTCTCGATTTCACATTTCTCCCTGTTATGGGTTGCGCAAAAAATTCGTGTTGATTCCAGTGCTGCCGAAAAATTTCAATGGCCGGAGGGCTGACAGTAGTGATAAAATGAGTGCCCTGAAAAGCATTCATCAGCATTTCTCCCCTTTCGGTCTTTAACAGTCCCCCGTTGTTCATGGTACAAAATTCCAGGATACCAAGGTCTATTTTACCTCTGTTGTCTTTGGAGCCTGTTTCAAGCCAATGCTCATAATGCCTGAGGCTACTTTCAAAACTGTGGCAGATCTGGACAAATTCGCTGGCTGTGAGATAGTCCATTTCGCGCCAATATTTCATCTGCTCCAACTGATTGAGAAAGCCCCAACTGTACCAGAGTTCGGTAACGTTTAGCTGTAGGTAACGATCGAAAAGCTCATGGCCTAATGCCGAAATCGCCTCCGGGACCTGGAAGCTCCCTTTATGCCCGATGCTGCGGAGCCAAACGTTGAACTTATAATTCATTAAAATAGGCGAAGAGTAGAAAAAGAAAAGGGGGAGATCTCTTCCCACATAGCACAGGTGGTGTTCCTTGGCGCTAAGGGCTTTATTAAAAAAGTTGACTACCGCTGTAAGATATTTTTTTAAAGACTCCCAGCAACTAAACTGGGAGAGGCTGCCAAATACTGCAGAGCCGTCTGAATAAATTCCAGCTGAAACAACTGCTGCCCGGGGGGCTTTACTGCAGATTTTTAAGTATTCGGAGTATGACAGTTCCTTTTGTCCCCTGATCCTTCGATAGGCGTTGCTCTGATCTATACCTAGTAAATCGCTCAACCATATTGAAAGGCTGGTGGAAGGGGCAATGTCTTTTTTTAAAGCACGAAATAATTGTTGTTGGGTTTTGCTGGCCTCGGTCATTGGTAGTGGTTTTGAAACTACAATTTAGGCAATTCACGCCATATTATTTTCTGAATAGGCGGAAATTACCTTCTTCAAGCCACATTGGATATCCACCTTTGATGGTATCAATCAAAAATCTTGACCAATGAAAAATACCACAAAGCTGGTAGGGCTAATGTGTTGTCTTACCTGGAATTTATCACATGCACAACCGGAACCAGAGGAACATCTTTTTTACGAAGAGTATACGGTAGAGAATCGGATTAATTATCTAATACCCGCGGCAACAAACGTGGAGGCACTGACGGAGTGGGATTGGATAGCGATGAACCCTATTAAGGAAACATTGAAAAGCACGTCTACAATTAATAGGGATTTTGAGAGAAGCTCTATAGTAGAATACATTTCTTCAGATAGACATAATGAGTGGGATGAGGAGCCAGGGAAACTGGTTATTACTTCGGAAAAATCCACTTTGTATAACAAGGAAGGGAGTGAGATTTCGGAGCTGCCTCATTCGGAGGCCTATCTGGATTTAGAGTCTTCAATAAAGCAAGGGCTGATTGAGGAGGGCTTTACACCGATGTTACCCTTCCCTGAGTTTTCCAGCCTTCCTGTGGAGGAATTGGAGAATGAAGGATACTATGTAGAAGAGACACCCCAAGGCTATAGAATTTTCGGTGACTCGGAGGAATACATCTACAATGCACAGGAGAAAACCCGCATTTATAATCACACCGTGGAGGAGTTCGGGAGTCCCTACTATATATATGAAGCATTTAACACGAGTTCGCAGGGTTATCTCATTCCGGCATATCAGCGTAGCATGACCAGAATAAACTCTTTAAATGGAGCTTGTTTGGTGAAAATTGAATCAGCTGCATATCGAGACTATCAGATCTATTTTGATCCTTCAACGGTGAAAACCCAGGAAACGGGGAATGAGATGGCTTCCGATTTTAATATTTACCCAAACCCTGCAAGTGAATCTATCCAAATTGAATATGTAGGTAATGACCCCAGTTCGGAAGACTACAGCATTAGGATTGCCAATCAAACGGGGGAAACACTATTGGAACAGGCTGGATTGAGTCCCTCTGTGGTTGAGGATATAGATATTTCTTCAATCCCTGATGGGTATTACATCATTCATTTCCATATAGATGATCAACCATTAACCAAAAACCTTTTTAAAAATTAAGACCATGAAAAATGCCAACTTTTTTATTATCACGTTCACCCTTCTCAGTGCCTTTCATTTGAGCTATGCCCAATGTGATGGGGGCGACACCATTGGTGTTTCCGAACCGATAGTTATAGAAGCCGAGGAGACTCCAATGGCGCCTAACACCGACCTGTTTTATAAAACCGCTACCGGTGAGCAAAGAATCGTATATTGGGTGCATGGCATGGGCGGATCCGCAGTTTCCTGGACACCCGTAGGCCCTATTACAGAAATTCAGGCCAGTGGTTTTGGGCTCAGTGATTATCCTGCGCGTAAGATTAAATCCTATTTCCCTGGATATCTGGAGTCTTCAATGAACACCGCTATTCAGGATTTGCATACCTTCATTGCAAATAAGAATAGCACCTCACCTGGTAGTTATGATCTAAAGACCGATAATTTTGTGATCGCTCATAGTCAGGGAGGATTGGTGAGCCGTGGTGTAGACCGCGCTGAGGACATAGATCCTTATTGGCAGCGTGAGTTTGGAGGCATAGTAACCTTTGGATCAGCACATCAGGGAGCTTACCTGGCGAACACTGCATTGAATAATACCGGTGTAAATTTAATCGAACAAATGACCACAGATGCCTGCGTGAATCTTTCAGCCGGCCCGATTGCGGAGAATCTGGACCTGAATAGTTCTTTTGCGAACGCCCTGGTCCAATGGTTTAATATTGATGATTCAATTAGGCAACTTACTGTCTCAACCTGTGGTTTTTTCGGAAAAGATGTTTTACCATTTAACTTGAGTAAATTCACGCCTCCGATTATCAACGAATATAAGATAGGCGCCAGTTATCTCAATACCATTAATAATTTTTCAAATCAATGGCCAAAGATTGCTTTTTATGGAGAGGAACAGGAGCCTGTTTTTTGGCGTACTATGAACACGCTAACGGTAGGGGCAAGTAATTTTCCTGCATTTGGTGCTGATGATGACAGCACTCATTTGGATTACAAATCCTTGCGGGCAAATTATGTCAACAAATACCAAACCTATTGGAGCCAGTATAGTAGCTGGAAGTACTTGGTACGGCTGTGTAACGAGAATTTCGCCTTGCTGTTCGTAAAACCATTTTTCTGCTTAAATGCGAGTTCTGAAGTCGGGGTGGCCAAAGCTAAATTAGACGGCTATAAAAAAGGATTAGACTGGATTGACAATGCTAATGCTCAATGGAAAGCAATAATTGGGGCTCAGGAAACTACCGTAAATACCGGGGAATATACATGCAATTGTGATTATATAGATGCGGGATATAGTACTAGCTTCATAGTTTCAGATCTTTCGGATTGTCCGCAGGGCTCATCCAACACCACGGAGGGAAGGCGTCTTTGTTATGCCAATCCCATAACTACCGTTATTAGCAAGAAAAACGATGGTATAGTGCTAACTGAAAGCGCGAAGAATCTGCCCGGGGGTACTACGTTTGGAGATGATCGGCTGAAGCTCGAAAGAACAAACCATTTTCAGCTTCGCAACAGTAGCCAAACCAAGGAGAAATTAAAAGGTCTATTGGATGGTGATTACGGTCTGTACTTTAAAACTTTAGATAGATGACTCGTAAAATGCTGGGTAAGATACTAAGTGTCATTTTGCTATTCGGATGTGAAAAGCCCGAACGTGCTCTGACACCTCCTGATCTTCCTG
>CAZNMG010000411.1:0-3690 GCA_964574075.1 uncultured Owenweeksia sp. | reverse complement strand
CTATAACGGTAATCTTGCGCAGTTTGATGCTGATACCATATTGGTTGGTACGTTGAATACCTCGGGCGGGGCTACTATCACCCTGGATGCTAGTGTGAATCTGAGCAGTGATCAGGTTCCCGCAAATGATGATTCATCCCTGGTGGCTCAATTTGATACAGCCCTGGCACCTGTGCCCACCGCGGCCATAGATACTATTTGCGGATCTGGTGCATATGACACCTTGTATTTCCCGGTTGGTTCAACGGATGATTTCTACTGGCTTACCGCCAATAATGACACCATTGGAACAAGTGATAGTCTGGTCGTAGGACCATTGGGTGCTAATGATACCACCTTCCATCTAGGCGCAGTGGCGGGAGAAACCTTTAATGTAGGTGCTGTTGACAATACCATCGGAGCTTATTCCAATGTCTGGAATACAGGTTATGGGTTGTATTTCGATGTAATGAGTCCGGCAGAAATAGTGACCGTGGATGTATTCCCTACCGGGCCCGGAGATGTTGAGTTCATACTGGAAGATAATTTGGGAAATATCATCGATTCCCGAATGGTAACCATCACCGGAGGTTCACAAACAGTACCATTTACAGCAGAACTTAATTTCAAGGTGCCCCCAGGTACTGATTATGTATTGCGTCCGGGAGCGGCATCTACAACACAAGTTATCAGAAACAGTGCGGGTGGTGCCTATCCGTACACGATCCCCGGAGTACTATCGATTACGGGTAACCTATTCAACAACGGCCCTGGTCCATACTACTATTATTTCTATAACTGGACGGTATCCACCGGAGGATGTCCCAAGCCGATTGGTGATATAACCATTTATAACAGTGGAGCAGGCGTGGTACCAGCCTTTACATCAACCCCGGGTACAGTAGGATCAGCAGGATTGCCTGTTACCTTTGATGCAAGCGCTACCACTAATGCCACTACTTTTAACTGGAACTTTGGAGATGGAAATACCGGTAGTGGTGTGAATACAACCCATACTTATACACAAAACGGTACCTATAACGTAACCCTGGTTGCCAGCGGCCCATGTGGTACGGATTCCATTACCCAACCAGTGGTTGTTTCAGGAATCATTACTGATCTGGTAGAAAATGCCCTTTCGCGCAGTCTGAAAGTGTTCCCGAATCCTGCTACCGGCAAAGTGAACATCAGCTTTGACAATGCCGGGGCGCAGGATGTCAGCATCCGCCTGTTTGACCTTTCAGGCAAAGAGCTGATGGACATTTCCGAGCAAAACGTAAACGGAAATTACCAGGGCAGCCTGGACTTGGGCCGCCTGGCCGATGGCGTTTACATGCTTGAAATTTCTGATGGCAACCTCAAAGCTATAAGGAGGCTGGTGAAGCAGTAGGAACCTGGCTACTAGTTTATTAAAAGAAAGCCCTTGCACTAAAAATGCGAGGGCTTTTTTTATGTCTCATTTTAAAATAGTTGATAAAATCGCCAACCATTAGCTAAGAGCAAGAGGTGTCTATTTGAAATTCGGGAATGAAGGTAAGCTGTCGCCAAAATCGAAAGGGCCGGTAACAAGATAAAATATAGCTGACAAACCAGAGTTATCAGCCTCTTAGGCGGGAGTACTATGAGAGATACATTTATGTCTTTTTCACTGGCAGAGGAGATCAATGATGGAGAGAATCAGATCATCAGGCGAGCAATGAAAGAGTGTAATACAGATCTTACAAATTCGGGAAAGGTGGAAATATTGGCGAATTTTTTTCAAAAAATTTTTAAACTAATGGTACACCTCTAACTTACTGGGCTATAGAGGGTCGCGGATGAGGTTTGGATTTTCAACTACTTGATAATCCATTAGATGCAGTGGTAAAATTTTTATACCCCCACAAAAAGCCTTAGTATTGTACTACTATTTTCCTATTCAATCGAGACTTTTTTGGCTCTTTTGAGGGGTATCTTTTTTGGTACTCCTTAAGGAATACCTTACTTATTTTTAAAAAAGCAACATGATGAAAAAGCTATTCTTATCCCTTGGCATGACCTTATGCTGGGTAGTGATTAATGCACAACTCACTGCTCCCTTTACGGAGAGTTTTGACACGCAGGGTCTTCCGACCGGATGGACCAATACCAACATTTCCGGCAGCACCAGTTCCAATGCTTTGTGGAAATGGGGCAATGCTTCTACCAACTCAATGGGTTACCCAAGCAGTACAGATGACCATACCGGGAACGGAGGTTACTTTGCCTGGGCTGACGGCAGTTCACCTGAGGAAGACGGTGTAATCCTGGAAACCGATTCCATCGATATTACAGCCCTCGTGACTCCTGCACTGGAGTTCCACCTCTTTAGTGACAACACTACAAACCCCGGAGACAATGTAACCCTTACCGTGGAGTATTACGATGGGAGCCAGTGGAATACGGTTCTTACCTATGCACAGGATTCCCCAAAATGGGTTTTCAAAATTGTTGATTTGTCGGCCTTCACGGGCAACGGCAAAAAAGTGGTGCGTTTTACAGTAGATCAGACTACAACCACAAGCTCGGCTTTTTACAATGATTTCGCACTAGACGATATTGCAGTAAAGGAGCTTCCTACCTGTTTCTTTCCTTTTAATGTAGCCGTAAGTAATATTACTCCAACCAGTGCCGATCTGAACTGGCAAGACACCAGCAGTGCGGTGGGATATGAGCTTATTTACGGGAATAACGGATTTGATCCCGCAACAGCGGGTACAAGTATTATGGAAACAGACACGTTCAGCCTGTTTACCGGCCTGAGTGCAAATACTAATTATGATGTGTACCTGATATCCGACTGCGGTGGTAGCGATGGCTTAAGTGATACCATAGGGCCAGTGAGCTTTATGACCTTGTGTGCCTCCTTCACGGCTCCCTATAGCCAGAATTTTGATGGAACTACCGAGCCTGACCTCGACCAGTGCTGGACCATGCTAAACACGACTGCCAGTACTGCACCATTTTTGGGAACTGAAAACCTTCAGAACACCTCTTCGCCAAATAGCTTTGAGATGTATAATTCATCGCAAGATTCGGCCGATGGGGAACTCGTGTTGGTATCGCCTGAGTTTTCAGATCTTGATAATACCAAGAGAATTCAGTTCCAGGTATATGATGAAGATGATGGTGCAAGCCTGATTATTGGTACCATGACAGATCCTGCAGATGTGACCACCTTTACGGGTTACGATACAATTTTACCTGCCGAAATGCCTGATGATGCCTGGGAGAAAATGGTAGTAAACTTTGATAACTACACAGGTTCCGACAAGTACATCGCTCTTTGGCATGGGATGGAAACCACCTACAATAATATATACATTGACGATTTCACTTATGAAGTCATTCCAGCCTGCCCCGAACCAACTTTGATCACCCTAAACTCTATTACCGATACAACGGCCACATTTGGCTTTGAAGCCAATGGTGGAACTGATTTTCAGTACATCTGGGGACCAGCAGGTTTTAACCAGGCTACGGTTACCACAAATAATACCACATCTAATCCTTTTACCATAGATAGCCTCACGGGCAATGTACACTATCATCTGTATGTGAGAAATAATTGCCAATCAGGTGGAAACGGCTTTTCCGTATGGTCAGGACCTTTTAGCTTTATTACTGAATGTGGAAAGATTAGCGCGCCTTATGTAAACAATTTTGAAAATGATGACCTGGATGAAGTGCCCG
>CAZNMG010000410.1:0-3125 GCA_964574075.1 uncultured Owenweeksia sp. | reverse complement strand
ACCTTGCCTTTTGTTGTGTTCGGAAAATTGAAATTGTGCCAGAATCGTATTTCCGGATCATAAACCTGCTTAAGGCCTGTAAACAGAGGGGTGCGCAATTCCTCGGTTGTGGATCCCGTGAGAATGGAACCCTGATCGTTAGTTACCGCTGCAAAATTACCCGAGTGTGCCCCGGTGGAAGGAGAGGTTATTTCCCATTGTTGGAGATCGCCCGCCAGTGTGAAGTCCTTAAGGCAGTTTTCAAAGTCATTGAAGTATGGTATCGCTCGTTCTACTCTTGTCCGCGTTGTAAAGTAGAGCGTATCATTTTCGTGCACTGAATCACCGGCAGCTTCAAACCATACTTTTGTGGAGTATTCACCTTCCTTCAGTGTATCACTTAATTGCAGGTTCGCCAGGGTTGAGGGAGCTTTTGAACCATTGATACTTGAAGCCAAAACGAAGATGGTATCTGCGGTAACAGATGGCTGGTTAGGATCGCATTTATTGGTAAATTCCAGATAAAGTGTAGCGTTTGCAAAATTAGAAGTATTGTTTCGGCTGTAGGAAACACCAAAACCTGGCAATGCGGTGGCACCGCTGGGCAAAGTATGAAGTTCACTCGTAATATGGAATAACCCAACATTCCTTTCAGTGGCTTCAATGAGGCAGATATTATCAATGGCTACCTGGTCCGTCCAATCACTGGCGTTATTGGAACTTACAGAGAATATGAGCTTTATAGTCTTACCCACATAGGATGAAAGGTCCACCTGATAGGAAGGCATACCAACGAGAGGGAATGCCGCCTTTTGAATGGAAGCAACTGTAACCGGCATTTCACCAGCCTCTTTTACCATTATTTCCAAAGACCGCCCCGTTTTTAAAAATGCATTAAAAGTAAGCTGTGGGTCCACCAATCCTGCCAAATCAATGCACCTCGAAGAAAATTGACTTAAAACAGGTGACCCTTTAAGGATGAGCATTTTTCGTTTTGATCCCAGCCCATGGAGCGGACCTTCCGGACTGTCGTTGAGCAAAGCATCCGTAACCTGCCATTCCGCTCCCTGACTTTCGCTGTTTAGTACCCACTGATCAGTATTGAGAGACCCCGGCCCGGAGGGCGAAACAGTGGCCGATTCAAAATCCAGTATGTAGGGAAACTCGTTTATAACGGCTGTATCTGCAACTTCGAGATAGAGTCGGAGCGTATCGTTTGAAGTGATAAGATCATTTGCTGCTTCCGTCCATACTTCGAATACATGAGGAAGGAGAGGGTTGGGCGTTAATGACTGACCGATAATCACTGAGGCCGTATCACCCTGGTTCAGATTTCTGCCTGAAAGGGTGTCTCTAAAAATTGCTCCCCCGTCAAGCCGGTAGGCATAAGGTATTGCTGTGGCTGAATCATAACCAAGATTTTGGGCTACGACTTTTACAGGAAGACTAAGATTTTTTCCACAGACGGGATTGAGTGATTCCGCATTTGGAAGACTGAGATCGATTGCGGGCGCATCATAAACCTCCAAATGATCGATTGCCATATCCTGTCTTAGTGAACTGTTATTGCCAATCGCGCGTATTCTTATCCTGGTAAACTTACCCACCACCGGGGCAAGACTGATCACAGCCTTTTGCCACGGATCATTACTGCTCTGTTGTTGGGGCCCAATAATGGTACTATAAAAATTGTGCATTGTTGAGGTGGTGGTCCCTGTATCCACATCCACACTCATTTGGTTTATGCCATCCCCAAACATGTGATAGTAAAAGGAAAATGCCCGGATAACGGAATCACGCAGATCGAAACATGGAGTGATAACAGTGGTAGCAGAAAGACTCCCCGCCTGCTCAAATTCGGAATAAAGATATTGTCCGCTCCCCGAGTTATAGTCACCAAAGGGACCGGTAAATGGGGTGCCGGTAGGCCCGGTACGGACGCTCCATCCGTAGCCATTTGTGTTATCAGGATTTACCTGCCAGCCAGAAGTTTCCGGAGCAAAACTACCCCTATGCGTATTTCCGGTGCTTCCGGAACCTGTGCCCGGTACCCACTCATTGCTTTCAAAATCTTCTGTCCAGGGGAAGTCGGAAACTGTAATAGTTCTGCGCTGGCAACCGGGGCCGAGGCACTTGTTGGCTCGCTCATCTACTATGGTAAATCTATAGAAACCTGATCCCTCAGGTCTCCTAACGATGTTGTTAGCACAACTAAAGTCTTTTACTTCAAAATAATATTTCACCTCGTCACCGGGTAAAATATTAAGAAAATTACCAAGATAGGTCTTCGAACTACCTGGAATGGTAGAAAGGATAATGGACCGAAGATTGCCACCATTTACATGATAAAATACTTTAACAGATGCTATGCCTATGGCCGCGTCTATAGCATCTATCTCCACGCCATAATTATTGAATGGAAGTTTTAAAATATCGCCCTCGGGTCTACTGTCAGCACAGAAGGTATTGTCCAAAGTAACGGTTGGCGGAATAAGCTCGCAGTTGGAACCCTCCACCTTTATATCATCAACAAACCAACCAGCAGAGTAACCATTGGTACCCGAAATTGGAGCGTTGAAGTAGGCTACGAATCTAATTTTAACATTTGGATAACCATTAGGAAAGGAACCCCCGGTATGGGCCAGGTTATTAAGATCAAATCTTTCCATACGCCACCAACTGCTATCGGGCACCGCATTGGGTGCTTGAGTTGCCCACCCGGTATTTAGTGAGTTGTTGTAGGACCCGGTGTTGAAATAGCCTGTGGTTGGAAAGAAGGAATCATAACCCAGATATTTTGAACCTGGAATAAAACTCCAGGTCTGGCCACTATCAGTTGAATATTGAAGGTAAGCTTCATTAACAAGATTGAGCTTGGCAATATGCCTGAAGCTCAATCTCAGATGTGGATGGCCTACCGTGCTGAAAGCAGATGTTTCAAAATAGACTACGGAGGGTGAAGCACTTCCCTTAAGGTGATATATCCCTGAATCGGAAAGGGCAGGTATGAGGGTATCATTACCCAAAAGGGTGGCGCTGCCACTTGCAAGGCCTGTTGTAATTTGAGAAGTACCGGCCGGGTAGTTAAAATCTTCAAAGAATAAGGTGTTTTGTGCCGGTAGGAGAAAGGAAGACAAGAGAAGGCA
>CAZNMG010000409.1:0-5231 GCA_964574075.1 uncultured Owenweeksia sp. | reverse complement strand
CGCAGAAAATCGCGCCACCGGCTTTTTCCCACCAGGTAGCTGACAATGGCGAGCACCGGAACCATAAGACCAATGGGCCCTTTGGTCAGCATGGCCAGGCCTATTCCCACTGCAGCGCCTAAAAGCCATTTCCAGCGGTTGTTATGCAGCCATTCAGTGAGTTGCCAGATGGAAAAAATTACCGTTCCGGTAAGGATGGTATCGGTGCGCACATCATTATTAACAAGAAAGAATGCCTGGCAGGTGTACAGAATGATGGCTGCGAGATAACCTGTTTTTGCAGAATAGAGCAGCTTTGCCAGCCTGAAGGTACTGTAAACGCCTAATAAAGTAAACAGAAAGGAACCTAATTTAAAGCTCCAGTTTGAGACACCAAGGATCTTAAATATCAATGCATTAACCCAAAACAACAGTGGAGGCTTATCGAGGTAATCCTGGCCGCGCAGTTTCACCTGCAGAAACTCCCCACTTTCGGCCATGTCACGGCTAAGGAGGGCGTACAGAGCGGAGTCTACCTCCATGATCTCCACCACAAAGCCAAAGCAGTAAACTACTGTGGCCGCCAGGAAAAGCCAGAAAAAGGTTGTTTTATTCAAGTTGCCTTATTTGCGGCCAAAGTTACAAAGCCAGCGACTTTCTGATGTCTGCTATACGTTTTTCGAGGTCTGCTTTTACTTCCATAAAATCCTTTGGATCGGGCAAATCCGCATTAACACTTATATAGAACTTGATTTTTGGCTCGGTGCCGGATGGCCTTGCTGTAATGCGCGTGCCTTTATCCGTCAAAAACTGAATCACATTACTTTTGGGAAGATCTATTGCCGAGGTTTCGCCATTTACCAAATCCCTATTCCGGGAAGTTTGATAGTCGAGTATCGTCACCACCTTTTCTCCGGCAATGGTTGATGGGGTTTTATTTCTGAAATCCTCCATCATAGAGGCAATCTCCTGTGCGCCTTTATGGCCTTCCCTCTTCAGCGAAACCAGACTCTCGAGATAGAAGCCAAAGCGATGGTAGATATCAATGAGAACTTTATAGAAAGAAGAGCCCCTGGACTTTGCCCATGCAGCTGCTTCGGCAAGCAAAACCCCACTGGCAATAGCATCCTTATCGCGCACGAAATCACCGATCATGTACCCATAGCTTTCTTCGCCTCCGCCAATAAATTTCTTTTTTCCTTCCTGTTGTTTTATGATATCAGCGATCCACTTGAATCCGGTCAGTACATTGTAGCAATCAACTTTATAATGCGCGGCCATGCGTTCCAGCAGGTCGGTGGTTACAATGGTTTTGGCAATAAATTCCTTTCCGGTTAGCTGCCCGGTTTCCTGCCATTTTTCGAGCAGGTAATAAATGAGTACCGTAGCCGATTGATTACCATTGAGCAAAACCATATTATTATCCAGGTCACGCACTGCCAATCCCACCCTGTCTGCATCAGGGTCGGTACCTATCACCATATCAGCACCCGTTTTCTCCGCCTTTGCCACGGCCATGCTCAGGGCTTCAACCTCTTCAGGATTGGGAGATTGCACCGTGGGGAAATTGCCGTCAGGGGTGGATTGCTCCTTTA
Source organism: uncultured Owenweeksia sp. (assembly GCA_964574075.1). GTDB lineage: Bacteria > Bacteroidota > Bacteroidia > Flavobacteriales > Schleiferiaceae > Owenweeksia. The sequence continues at coordinate 3,657 of CAZNMG010000409.1, read as the reverse complement.
CAATGCTCACGTTGGTGAACCCACAACTCTCCAATGCCTGGGGCATAAGGGTAATACTGGTGCCATGGATTGGGGTGAAGACAATCTTAAGCTCCTCTTTCCCGGCATCACCAAAGCTGAGGCTTTTTACCATTTCAAGGTAGGCCTCGTCTACTTCGGCTCCTATCGAATGAATAAGCCTGGAGGTGGAAGTGAATTTTACGTCTTCCGGCTTTACCGCCCGTACTTCATCAATTACATTTTTATCGTGCGGGGGTACAAGCTGGCCACCATCGCGCCAATACACTTTATAGCCATTGTACTCCGGCGGATTATGCGAGGCAGTGATCACAATACCTGCATGACAATCGAGATGCCGAATGGCAAAAGATAACTCAGGCGTGGGCCGCAGATCATTAAAAAGGTAAACCGAAACCTGATTGGCGGCAAGCACCTCTGCAATTTGCTGGGAAAAAGCCTGAGAATTGTTGCGGCTATCATGGGCTATGGCAATCCGGTGCGCCTCCCCTGGAAACTGTTTCTTAAGATAGTTTGCCAAACCCTGAGTGGCCATTCCAAGGGTATATCGATTGATGCGGTTGGTTCCTGCACCCATTATTCCACGAAGTCCGCCCGTACCAAAATCCAGATCCTTATAAAATGCATCCACAAGGTCATCACCGCCCGTTTCCAGCATATCAGTTACTTCCTGGCGGGTATCAGAATGATACGGTTCCCGCGTCCACACTTCCGCACGGGCCCTTGCGTCTTGTTCGAGGCTCATATAAAAGAGTTGTTTAAATTAAAAATGAAGGGAACAGAATGCCTTCCCCAAAGTTTGAACTAAAAGTGGTATTTGGATCTCAGAGTGGCTTAATACTGGCCGCTCCGGAGATGTCCTGTTTCACGTTTCCGGGGTTACCCTTATAGCGCACTTCTGCGGCACCACTCACTTCGATGTCGAGTTCCCCGGTAACATATACCACAGCTTCACCGGCACCTGACATATCGAGGCGGCATTTTTCACTTTTCAATTCCTGCGCATCTATCTCCACTGCTCCTGATGTTTCAAATCTCACCTCACGGGCGCTTCCCCGGAAGGTAACCTCGCAGGCACCACTAAAATCCCCATCCAGTTCCTGTGTCACAATCGCCAGGTTCGCCTCTATGGCCCCGGAAAAATCGATTTCCATTTTGTCGCCTGTGAGATTTCCTTCGGAACGTATTTCAGAAGCTCCACTGGCGTCAATTCCCTTGAAGTCTTTGATGGTCACAAGAAGATTGAGTTCACGATAGCGGCCAAAGCTCTTTTCGGAAGAGACGTGGAGGGTTCCCCCTTTTACATAGGTTTTGATGTGTTCCAGAAGGTTTTCATCGGCTTCAATGGTAAGGGCGCTGTAGTTACCGGGGGTGATAATTACCTTGTAAGCTCCGCTCACATCTATTTTATCAAAGGGGGCAGATTCCCGCGTTTCCTGTTTCACCTTACCGTTTCCCTGTATTTTCTCCTCGCAGGAGCTCAGGAAAAAAATGGTCAGCACCAGGGGAAGTATGTATCGCATGTTAAAAAGGTTTTGGAGGATAAAAGTAAGAATATTCCTTTGGAAGGATTGGGATGGGTTTTATTAATGGGCTAATTTGCAAATGTGCAATGATCAGGGTGGGCTTTAGATCGCAGGTAGTTAACTGGTTAAATGGTTAATTAGTTAATTGGGAAATGAGGCCATATGCCAATGACCAGCGGGGACTGTGGCTCGCAGATTCCGCAGATCAGCGCAGAAGATTTTGATGAAAAACCACAACACCTGACAAGGATCAGCGAAAATCAGCGCGATCAGAGTGAGAAATTATTCGCAAATTCCGCTGATGTGCGCAGAAAATCTGGATGAAACCGCGGATTACTTATAAATGATCACCAAAACTCAGACTAACTCCACTGAGTCCTCCTACGCCTTGCGCAAAGTGGCTCCTCCGCTGAGTTGCTTATTCAGTTCAAGAGGTTCGCTTTTGTAGCGGACACTACCGGCTCCTGATCCCTCTACAGAAAGTTTGTCTCTGACATTCACGCCAATTTTTGAAGCACCGCCCACTTCTATAAGCATAGTATTGGCGGTAAATTCATCGGCATTTACATTGGCAGCCCCGCTCAGTTCCACCATGGCTCTGTCTCCGGTGCCCTGCAAACTTAGCTTTGAAGCTCCGCTGCCTTCTATACTCAGGCGGGGAACGGTAAGATTTAAATTGAGCTGGCTCGCCCCACTACTCTCTATCTCTGTACCCGAAGCAGAGGCAGTAAGAGTAAGCTGGGAAGCTCCTGAACAGTCAAGCTTTAAAATGCCACTGCTCAATTCCATATTTCCCTTACTGCATCCACTAAAGTCAAGCTCCAGGTCCTCGGTGCTGAATTCGCCCTCAGTAACTATTTTGCACACTCCACCGGCTTCTATTTGATGCAACTCGGGCATAGTGATGTACACCTTAATAGATTCAATTTTATGTTTGCCCCGTGTAGATAGTTCCAGTTGCCCTTTACTTACCTCCGTCAGTACATCGTCCATAAATTTCTCCTGGGTTTCCACCACAACCTTTTGTTGTTCGCCCTGCTTTATAAACACTTCAAAAATACCGCCTGCCTCAATTTCTGTAAATGCAGGTAAACTCCGCTCCTGGCGCGAAACGGGATCATTGGCAAAGGCAGAGAATCCAAGAAAGAGCCCTGCTACTAAAAGGTGGATTGCATTTTTCATCTTAGTTTATGTTTTGTTTTGGTGAACCTAAATTACTGAAAATGTGGGATTAATTAGCTAATTAGCAAAATGTGCTGATGTGCTAATGACCTACGTGAAAGAAGTGGCGCGCAGAAAGCAAATGTGCTAATGATCAGCGTGAATGGTGGCTCGCAGATTCCGCAGATGGGCGCAGAACCTCTGAAATAGCTAATCAACTAATCTGCCAATGTGCTGATGTGCTAATGATCAGCTAGTACTTGTAGATCCAGTATAGTTAATTGGATAATGAGGTCAGAGGCCAAGTATAAGCGGGGAGTGTGGCTCGCAGATTCCGCAGATCAACGCAGAAGACTTTAATGAAAACCACGGCACGTGAGAAGGATCAGCGAAATCAGCGTGAAGTAATGGCTCGCAGAAAATCTGGATGGAAGCAGAACATATTAAGAACGATCTGCGAATATCAGCGCGATCTGCGTGAGAAAGTGCTCGAAGATGGGCGCAGAAATTCTGAAACAGTTAATTAACTAATCTGCCAATGTGCTAATGATCAGCGGATACTTGTAGATTTAATTGGATAATGAGGTCAGGGGTCAAAGATAAGCGGGGAGTGGCTCGCAGATTCCGCAGATCAACGCAGAAGGCTTAAAGAAAATTACAACCCGTGAAGGTATCAGCGAAAATCAGCGTGAAGTAATGGCTCGCAGATTCCGCAGATGGGCGCAGAAACTCTGCATGGTATAGAAACACCTTTAAGAGAGAACAGCGAAAATCAGCGCGATCTGTGTGAAAAATGGGCCGCAGATCAATGCAGAAGCTTAGAATGGAATTGAGACATCTGAAGAAATAAAATAAAAACCCCATGCCAAAGACACGGGGGTTTTTAATATATCAGCGCAGGATCCGGCCTTATTAAGCCTCGCTCTCCTGTTTGCTTGGGGCCATCTTATGG
>CAZNMG010000408.1:0-4969 GCA_964574075.1 uncultured Owenweeksia sp. | reverse complement strand
TCATAGGAGGCATCGCCAAACAGAAGGAGACTATTGAAAATATCTCCGGAGGCCTTTGCCTTCTCATAGATCATTCGGGTAAAATCTCGAATGGCAGTTATATCCTGGCCACCGCTGCTAAACTCATTATAGATTTCTTCTGTAGTGACCACTTCCGTGGAAATCTGGTCATTATTGATATGGAAATCTGCAAGTCTTTTTGCTGCATTCAAAAACTTCGGATGTGTCACTATATACATTTCCGCCACTGGTCGCCCATGTAGATTTTGGCGAGCCACACTCCCTACAAAAGAGGGTTCGGAAAGGTTACTTCCGGCAAAGGCCGCATAGTGACGCAGTTCCTCAGCGGTATTTTTGAAGCTGGCCACACCACTATTAATGTTGAGGGGAATTTCTGTTACATTATTATGATCCGTCACATCCCAAACCTGCAGACCTGGGTTTGCCCCCGAAATAACAAATTCGGCTACGGATCCGCTGGCTACGCTGCGGGCATCCTGAAAGTAAAGAGCATCACCTGTAAAAGTCAGATTCCTGCGGGCCTGTACCGCCAGAAAATCGAGCCAGGCAACCCCGGACGGATTGGCTGAATTGTTGTAAGCCACCTGTACTACAAAGTTATCACCGGGAGCAGCAAAAGTAGCTGTGGTTGAAACAGGTTCCACATAATCCGGATACTGGCCGGTTTCGTGAGCTGCGATATCCGCCTTCAATATCTGGTTTCCGCCAACTGTTGCTGTTAAAAATGTATTATCAGAAGATGCCCGACCCACCGCACTGAACCTCAAACTTACAGGCTCCGAACTCACCAGGTTAGGAAAGGCAAAATCATAATTGCTCTGCAGGGTGAAATCGAATACATGCCCGTACCATTCACGCCCGGTACCCACCAGGTTTATCTCCTCTTCCTCTACAAACTGGTAATCGTCAAAGGTGGTTATCTGAACATTAGCTGGAGCGGCCACCGGTGGGCTCTGGCTAATCCGTGTTCCTGTACCATTGGTTACCGACAGGAAGTAATAATTCTGGGTACGGTATACATTTAATATATGTTCAAAGCGGTCTTCATTTTCATTATAAACCCATTGATGCGGCCCTTTTGCGTAAAACACGGCATAATCATTCCCATTAAAAAGGCCATCATTGTTGTTATCAAAAACCTCAAGAGGCACTTCAAGTAGATCATCAGGTCGGGGGGCACCATTACTCTCAGGTAACATGCCAAGGCCGTTGCCCACCAAGCGCAGGTCATTTACGGACACTGAGCCGGAAGCTATATTATTAGCGGAAAGAAATCCGGGAGTGATTTTGTGCAATGCGGTTTTGGAAACCGCTAGTTTGAACCAGCCATCTGCGTCAAGCACAGAAGTAGAAGAGGCTGAGGCTGCAAACTGTGGAGCAGATACATTCCCCCTTTGAGGAACCGGGGTAAGTTCTATTGTAAAGGATTTTACTTTTTTGATCACGCCATTCTCCTTCACATAAGGCATAAAGCAAACTGAAAGGACCCTGCCACTGCGCGATTCCCCTATAGCATAATTGTTACTGGGGCGTTCCGGAAGATCCATCTCATTTATGGCTGCCCACTCGCTTTTTGGTGCTAAGACAAACTGAAGTTGGGTAAATACTGCCTCATACTCATTACCGCCACCCCCATTCATCTCTATAGCTTTACAATAGGAGGGCAATCGATATCCCACCTGCCGGGAGGCTTTCTCAAAATGCGGAATAAAAGAGTTTTCACTGGCCTTTTGGGGTGTCTGCCATTCGATAACATCGGTGACTGAATACTGAGCCAGGGCAGGCGAACCAGCCATTAGTAGCAGCAAAATGAGGGCTTTGGGTGCAGGAAAAAGTACTTTCATGAGATAAAGTTGGTGTGCTGATAAAACGCCATAAAGGCAAATGTATTACTTCCGATTAGCGAACGCTCATTTCTGTATATTAAAGATGGTTTCAAGTTAGTTTTCACAATTCAAAAAAATTTCCATCTTTGCTAGTTCCCGAAATGGCATGAGGCATTTTTAGTTTAAATATTTGTATTATTGTGATTTGAAACTCCTTACAAAGGGATGATAAAAATTAAACTAACTCTATTAATAGGAGCACTGGCTCTGGGTTTTACTGCTACATCGCAGGATGCCCACTTTACCCAGTATTACGCCAATCCCCTTTATCTGAATCCGGCCTTTGCAGGGGTTGCTAAATGTCCTCGCGTCAACATTAATTATCGCAACCAGTATCCTGTTTTGGATGTCTACCAAACTATTTCCGCTTCCTATGATCAATATGTGGAGGGAATAAATGGTGGGTTAGGTTTGCTGGTGGTTCAGGATGAGGCTGCTGGCGGTGCATTGACGGCCACCGAAGTAAGCGGCATCTATTCATACCACTTAAAAGTTTCGCGTAAGTTCACCTTATTGGCAGGTTTTCAGGCAACCTTCAGGCAAAGAAAAGTTGATTGGAATGCCCTGAACTTTCCCGATGAGATCGATCCCTTTTATGGTTTTGTGAAAGAAACAAATGAAGCGCGCCCCCCAAGCCCCACCAATTCACATCTTGATGTGAGCACGGGGATAATCGGCTTTACAGAGAAGTTTTATATAGGAGCGGCTTTTCACCACCTCACCCAACCTAACGAGAGCTTTTTTGCCAACTCCAAGTTGCCCATGAAGATTACTGCGCATGGTGGTTTCACCATTCCTCTTGGCCGAAAAAGACTTCATAACGACCTTCAAAATTACCTGATCCCCAATTTTGTATATCAGGTACAAGGCCCGTATGACCAACTTACCCTGAGTACCGCTTTTACCCGTGGTCCTATTTCGGGAGGTCTTGGTTTCAGAACCAGTACCGCCCTTACCGGAGAAGCGGGTAACCCTGACGCCCTTATTGTTCTTCTGGGATATGCTCCTGATGAGTTTGACTGGAAGATTGGCTACAGCTATGACATCACTATTTCTTCCATCGCCAACGATCTTGGTGGTGCCCATGAGATATCGCTTGCTTACCAATTCCCCTGCAGGGTGAGAAAAAAGCAGAACAAAGCAATAAAATGTCCTAAATTTTAGTTTTCTGAAAACTCCTACTTAACGAATTCTCAATTATGAAAAGCATCAGTTTAATAAAGAAGTCGGGCCTGCTACTGGTGTCAGCCAGTTTGCTCTTTGCAATGGGGTCCTGCTCTAAGAAATCAAGTAATACCACCGGGTGGTCTTACAACGATCCCGATAATGGTGGCTTCTCCATTCCAGATTTTCGTGGCCAACCTACCGGTCCTGGTCTCATACTGGTGGAAGGTGGCACTTTTACCATGGGCCGTGTAGAAGAAGATTTTTATAAAGACTGGAATAACATTCCACGCCAGGTTACCGTACAGTCCTTTTATATGGACGAAAACGAGGTTACAAACGTAGATTACCGTGAATACCTTTATTGGCTTCGCAGGGTCTTCGACTATGATTACTATCCGGAAATTTATACGAGCGCATTACCCGATACTCTGGTTTGGCGTGATGAGCTTAGTTACAACGAAGCTATGGTGGAAAACTACTTCCGCTACCCCGCCTATAATTTCTATCCTGTTGTGGGTGTTAGTTGGATCCAGGCTATGAAGTATTGCTCCTGGAGAACTGACCGGGTTAATGAGCAGATCCTTATTGATGAAGGTGTATTCAACGAATTCCCTGATCAGGTTGACGCTGACCACTTTAACACTGAGGTATACCTTTACCGCCCTGGCGATTATACGCAACAAAACAGAAAAGGTCTGGCCGACAACAATCCAAACAGTCCTTATGGCAAGGAAGGACGCCCTGTGAGGAGAAGTGATGGTATTCTTTTGCCCAAATACCGCCTTCCCACTGAGGCCGAATGGGAATATGCTGCCTACGGCAACCAGGGTAGCCGGGTATACAACCGTGTAACAGAAGGCAATAAGTATACATGGAGCGGAAGTTCCATGCGTAACTCCGATGAAGATGAAAGAGGCGATATGCTGGCAAACTTCAAGCGTGGCCGTGGTGATTACATGGGTACAGGTGGCTGGCTCAATGATCAGGCTCACTATACCATGCAGGTAAAGTTCTATCCGCCCAATGACTATGGATTGTACGATATGGCCGGCAACGTGGCCGAGTGGGTGATGGATGTTTACCGTCCGCTTTCGCCAGAGGACGTAACGGATCTCAATCCCTTCCGTGGTAATATGTTTACCGTATTTGATGAAAATTACCAGGATCTTGGTGCCGTTGAAGTATTGCAGGAACCTCAGTATGACGATGACAGCACAATCGTTCGTTTGCCCGGGGAATTGCCTCTCCGCCCGGTTACTGAAGAGGAAAACCTCAACCGCAGAAACTACCAGAAATCAGATTACCGGGATCACCTTGATGGCGATAAGGAATCTTCCATCTACTATGATCAGGAAGTGCCCGAGGGCGATGCCCTGATGTACGGTTATGCCGAAACTACTTTAATAGGAAATACTACACGCGTGTATAAAGGAGGAAGCTGGAAGGATCGGGCTTACTGGTTGAGCCCCGGCACCCGCAGGTACCTTGAAGAAGATCAGGCAACCGATTTTATTGGTTTTCGCTGCGCAATGGACCGCCTTGGGTTTCCCAATCCGAGCGAGAAGCGTGAAAAAGAAAGTGAAGCACCCGAACGCGATGATTTTGAGCGTTACGAATACAACTAAGATTTCATTTAAGAACTTCAGCCCCCGCCAAAATGCGGGGGTTTTTTTATGACCATACCAGAACTTTACGGTATCTATAAATCGACTTCAGGTGTATCAACGGATACCCGGAGCATAGTACCAGGCAGTATATTCTTTGCCCTAAAGGGAGAGAACTTCGATGCCAACCTCTTTGCTGGAAAGGCAATTGAGGCCGGGGCAGAATATGTAGTTATAGACGATCCGGCTCACCAAACGGATAAGGCCATTTTGGTAACAGACACCCTTAAG